>JAYTWB010000396.1:0-2563 GCA_043743655.1 Cyanobacteriota bacterium
TGGTAATCCTGTTAAAGACATTGCATATAACCTTACAAACAAGCTTTTCCCAGCAAAAGTTTTTTAGCAAAAGCCTAAGCTTGACCGTATTCTAACGCGATTTAACTGAAAGCGATTTTCTTGAATTCAGGGAACTTTATATTGTTTCTATCGACAAATATAGGAGATAAAGTAAAAGTAAAGCGTGTGCTGCCTGCTTAGTGGGTAGCACACGCTTCTAGGTTTTAGTTTTTTGTATCAATGTCCAATCTCCAAAATAGGAATTGTAAAATGAATATAATTCAGAAACTTTTAACTGGTGCGAGTCTTACTTGTGTAGCTCTCAGCACAGTCGGTTCGGCAAGTGCTGCCACGATTACTACCCTGACTGGGTTTAGTACGACAGGTAGCGATATGAACGGTATGGAAGTTACTGTCAACTTTCAGAATGGAACTTCTAGCACTGCGATTTGGTCGACAATATCATCTGGGATTGGCGCAGCCTCAACTGGCGGCTGGACTTTGTCCGAGTCAGGCAATACCTTTGGTAGTCCTTGGACTTTTTCTAATAATACAGGTTCCACGATTTCTTCTCTATCTATCAACGCGATCGCTGGAAAAACTGTCTTTGATATCGATCCTAGAGTCGATGACGCATTTAGTACTGCTGGTTCTGCCGATGGGATCAAATTTAGTGTCAACAGTGGCGTAGCTCCAACCTCTTTTGCATATGGCAATATTGTTAATTTAAAGGGCAATGCTCCAGTCGGCGATTTGTATGCAGAATTGAATTTATTTTGGAACAGCGGTTTTGCTTCAGGCAGCTCTCTGCAATTTGTTGCTGATACTGACAACGCCACATTTGTTGTCGATCCGACAAGTCCAAAACCTGTGCCAGTCCCTGGTGTGGTTTTTGGTGTCCTACTAGCCGCAGGATTCTTTGGCAGCAAACAAATCAAAAAGCGTCAAGATCAACACAATTAAAAATCGCTAGTGCGAAAGATGTCAAGATTTTAGAGGTTAGGATAGGCACGCTTATCCTAACCTCTAGATCACTCCCGTCTGTTTTTTGCGTAGGTAAGGGTCTCATCAAAAAAAGAGTCTTTAAGTTCCGAATCATCAATAGCAAAAGAGCCTTTTAAAACTACAAATTTATTGTCTTGCTTTTTATATTCTCGTGATTTTGACAATCAGTCGGCTGAGTTGTTCATCAAATGTGCGGCTCTTAATCGGATGACTCAACTTGCTAAATCTCTCTTCTCTACTGTTATTCGTTAATTATTTATCCTAAAGCCCCCAATCTTTTCTCTCTTTTTTAATTTATGCAACAAAGCCCATCACTATCTAAAAATCTAAGAACTTAATTTGTTGGCTGGGCGAACAAATTAAGCTCTTGGATTTTTTGTTGCTTGTCACTCCAAACTCAGTTACGATCATGGTTGCATTTGAATATTCCTCCAGATTTAGTAAGTAGCTAATGACCCTGCAAACAGACATTGACAGCGCCGCCGCCCAACTCAAAGGTAAGACTCCTCAAGAAGTCCTCACATGGGCGCTCGGTAACTATTCCCAGATTGCTCTCGCTTCTAGTTTTGGTGCCGAAGATGTGGTGCTAATCGACATGATCGCCAAAATTGATCCTCAAGCCCATGTATTCACTCTCGATACAGGACGCTTAAATGGCGAAACCTATGAAGTAATTGCGAAAGTACAACAAAAATATCCTCAATTACGATTACAGATCATGTTTCCGCAATCTGAAGCAGTAGAAGAGATGGTCAGTAAAAAAGGCATCAATCTGTTTTATGACAGCGTTGAGAATCGGAAACAATGTTGCTACATCCGCAAAGTGGAACCACTGGGTCGTGCTACCAAAGGTCTAGATGCATGGATCACAGGGCTACGCCGCGATCAAACTGCAAATCGATCGGGAATGGAAACGGTCGAGCTAGATGGCGATCGCAATATTGCCAAGATCAATCCTCTAATCGATTGGTCCAATGATCAGGTTTGGGAATATATCCATCAAAATAATGTTCCTTACAATGCTTTGCATGATCAAAATTTTCCTAGCATTGGCTGTGCGCCTTGCACCAGAGCCGTACAAGCAAGTGAAGACCTCCGCGCTGGACGCTGGTGGTGGGAGCTAAGTAATCAAGAATGTGGATTGCATGTCAGCAGTGACGGCACATTGGTTCGCGCAAAATAATAAATCAACAATCCCCAATAATTTGAGAGAGTGCGCCCCTTCGGGACGCACTCTCTCAAATTATTGGGGATTGCTATACTTGGTTACAAGAGAAAATATTTACAACTATGGAAAAGGCGATGGGGATAGAGTATGACGATTGGGACTTTCAAGGATGGCGATCGCATTATGGAGTTCACCGATCGCACAACTCTGATAGTAATAAGCCACCAATTTTATTGATTCATGGATTTGGGGCGGCGATCGATCATTGGCGAGATAACATTCCTGTCTTAGCAAAAAACCATACAGTATATGCCATTGACCTCTTAGGATTTGGCGGCTCAGAGAAGCCAAATACACGCTATTCTATCCATCTGTGGGTGGAGCAAGTCT
>JAYTWB010000397.1:0-6184 GCA_043743655.1 Cyanobacteriota bacterium
GCTCAAGAGTTTCTTCAACATACTGCTCTAAGTGAAAAGGCAAATCTTCTAATTCAACTTTTCCTGCTTCTAACTTTGATAAATCTAATATTCGATTGATTAAACTAAGTAACAAGTTGCCACTCAGACGAATATTTTCGACAAAGTCTTGTTGGCGATCGTCTAGGAATGTGCCAAGTAATAAATCTGTCATTCCTAATACACCATTCATCGGTGTACGGATTTCATGACTCATGTTTGCTAAGAATATATCTTTGGCTTGAGCCGATTGTTCCGCAAATTTTCTAGCCGCTAATAACTCCTGTTCTTTATGTTTGAGTTCAGTAATATCCCGACCAACATAGACAAAGCTAGGCGTTAAAATGAGGCTAGAATCAGATTGATCGTGAAATATTGCAGAACAGGAAAAAGAAATAAAAATTTCTGCTTTTATCTTAGATAGACAGAGTATTTCGATATTCTGAAAACTGCGATCGCTATTTAATAAGCTAAGCTGCTCAGGATCATTAAATAATAAAGTAATCGAACTATTAATAAGCTCAAATTCTGAATAACCAAACAAGTGAACAGTCGCAGGATTTATAGTTTTAATTATGCCCTGATGATTAGTCACAATCAACGCATCTGCCATTGCTAAAATAATTTTATCGATATACTCTTTTGATTTAGCTAGAGCGCTAGCAAGTATATCCGCTTCATTAGCTCTTTGCATCAAAACTTGAGACATTACCATCATTTCTGTGGCATCTTCAATACAGATGATAATGTGCTTGTCTGACTCTTCTACTTCATTTGTGCCAATGATATAAACATCGAAATATATAGGTGCTTGTGAATCAATAGTGCGGCAGATTCCTGCGATTTCAAAGCTGGTGGACTGGTTAAGCCAAATATTATTACAAGTTTCTTCTAATCCAATTATTTCAGGAAATACATGACGTATGTCTTTATGCAGCAATGGCTCAGATGGACATTCCGAAAATCTTTCAGACCCATAAGATGCATCAGTAATCATAAACTCTCGATCAATCATAATGAACGATCGCTCTGAAGCAGTGAGGATTTTTTTAAGGAGTTTTGACTGTTTCATAGCAGATTTTCATGGCAAATAATGATGTCAAAGAATACTGATCAAAAAATACTGATTGAACTTTAACTTATCGTGTTTCTCAGTCTGTCGCCAAGAAACACGACTCTATCTCATTTTAGCATTAGCATTTGACGCGCTAATGTTTGGAATATTTGATCCACACCTTCACCTGTTTTAGCTGATGTCACATATATAGATTCTTTTAAGTTACTGAATTCGATGAGGATAGATTGGACTAAACTATCTTTTTGATGAGGTTCGATTAAATCGACTTTATTCAAAGCGATGATTAAGCTTGACTTAGGATTAATCGATTGAAAGAGTTGGATATGTTCTTTAAGATTTTGCATACTCGATTCTCTGGTTACATCCCCAACCATTAAGGCTCCCTTTGCTCCTTGTAAATAGCTGGGTGCGATCGCCTTAAAGCGTGTACTTCCCTCTATATCCCAGACAATTAGTTGTAACTGTTTAAGTTCTTCTTCCGAGTTACTTGCTAAGTCTGGAATAGATACTAATTTACGCGAGATTTTTACGCCCACTGTTGATAAATATTTATCACTAAATTGGCGATCCACAAACTGACGAATCAGGCTAGTTTTACCAACGCCAAAATCACCAACAAGACATATTTTTTGAGAAATCACTTTGGGAGGAGAAAACATTTATTTCAGTGTAGGTTCAAACTCTACCCATCTTGCCATTTGGTCAGCAGTTTGCATGATAGGTGTGTCTATTATTCCAGAAATATGTAACCGATTAGCGGTGACTCCTCTCTGTAAGAGATAATCTCTTACAACTTGGCACCGTTTTATGCCTAGTTCATAGTTGACGGTGCGATCGCCGATATTATCACTTTTTGTAAAAATGTTGATCTTATAGTCTGGGTACATGGTCAAAAAAGCTTGAACTTCTAATAGCTTGTCCATCTCTGTCGTTTGCAGTGTGGTAACTGCAAACGGAAAGTAAATACGAGTTGGAATCTTAGGGCTGAGAATCGTAGTGGCATTGGTAACTGTGCTAATCCCAGAGATTTTAGTATAGGCTTGAGTGATTTTAGAAATCATGCTGGGTTGTTCGATCTTGCCTGTGATTGTTACTTGTCCGTCTTTAAATTGACTGGCGATTTTGACTCCTGCGGTGTAGTTGAGAACTTTAGTTAGGCGTTGCACTTCGAGCGCCACGAGAGTGGGATCGGCAGGGATATTCACAGCGTAAATATTGTTATCGATCTTAATGTTATCGATATTACTGGCTCTAGCTGACTCACTGACAACTTGCACAGAGCGATCGCGCAAATATTGACTAGGTAATTTGCCTGATAGATTAAGGCGATCGCCATTAGCGACCACACTAAGACGATAGACAGAAAGCTCAGGAGTACTTGCTAATGCTTCTAAAACTTTAGCTTCGAGTTGGCGATCGCGCTGAGATTGATATTGATAAATCCCAATTGGTACAAAAATCAAGGTAAATAAAGCTAAACCGATAAAAATTAAGGTTTTTGATGATTTTTTAGAAGGTTTAAGATGGGCAATTTCCATCAATGTTTTGAGTTCGCTTTCAACTGCAATTGGAATAATGCTGGGATCACCGTCAAATTGTTTGAGGCGATCACCATAAACTTGCACGATTTGACCAAACACATTGCGGATTTTAGTTACAAGTGCGCGATCGGGTTCACCACGGATAATCACAGCTAGATAACAATATCCTGCGACTTCGAGCAAAATTTTAGAGCCGCTATAGGTGATGGCATCGAGTTCGTTGTTACTTGCAGATCGCGACATACATTCACTAGCAAAGCTACGAATAGCGGTCAACATTCCTGCCAACATATCTGAGTCAATAGGATCAGCTTGTAAATCAAGATCGCTTTGTTGAATATCGATCATCACTAATCCTGAAAGATTATGAATTAGAAATACTGCTTGTACCTCGAATGGAAGTGACTCTTTAAGAATGAGTTCTGCTTCAGAAACTCCTCGCATCTTGGCTCGAAATTTTCGCTGTAAACCCTCAGCACTAAATGTTTGTTCAACTTTTTCATTAATAGAACGAATTGCCTCGGCTAAATATTTGGCGATCGTGTTCCCAATCACAGGATAAAGAGCTTCAACCATTGAGTCACTTTCGAGCATAATTTGTTGCTTGATTGCCTTGCCCATCTCTGGCGCAAGTGCATTGGCAATTTCGTCTGGACTATTACGAATTTGCTCACTAATCGCATCGGGTAAAAGGTCAGCGATCGCATGGCTCATCACTACGCGGTCTAGTTGCGATCGCTCAAAAATTACTTCCGCAATAATCGGCATAATTGCTTGACACATCGCCTCTCTAGACTCAGCCACTTTGCGATTAAGCAACTCGGCGACAATCGGGAGTAGCAGCTTTACTAAAGCATTAGGTTCATAAATCTGCTGCTCTAGTTGCCCAAGCTGATTTCTAAGATTCGCGATTTCCATCGGAATGCTGTTTTGCTCATTGCTGACATCAATGAGCTTCGAGCCAAATTTATTAAGATCAATGGAGGCGTGTTGAACTAAGTTCTCTAACTCCTTAATTTTATTCATCAAATCAGGGCTGTTGACCTGACTTTCAACAATTCCTAACTTCTGCTCAACGGCAATTTTAAAACTTCGCAGTTCTTCTAGTTCTGGTACAACTAATATGTCTTGTAAAAGATGTAATGCTTGATCATCTTCTAATGATTTGTCTAACAAATTTTTGATCAATATATCTTTTGGCTGCTCTTGTGACTGCTCTTTTAGCTGAGGTTGAGAGCTAAATTGAGATTTCTCAGAGCTTAAGATGTCAGAGCTTAAGAGAAGACTCTGGATTAGATTTATAGTTTTTATTTCTTCTACTTGTTCTTTCTTTTCTGTTTTTGCCAATGACAAATATTGTGAAGCCTCAGCGCTATCTACCTCTGCTTGCCTCTGAGTTTCGTTAGAGTTCTCATCAAACTTACTTGATTGAAAAGGCTGAATATCTCTTAAAAAAGGTAGATCATCTAGCAGACTAGGAAAAGAATAAGCTGAAGGCGATCGCTTTATATCTAGAGGTTCTATATCTAGAGGTTCTATATTTGCAGACTTTATATCTGGCTTAATGTCGGAGACATCTATCTGGTCTTTAATTTCAGATTCAACAATTTTTAGATCAGAGAGCAGGAGTAAAAACTTCTCAACATCGCTGAGAGCCTTATTGTTTAAATCACCTTTGCTCGCCGACATATTTCCGAAAATAATATACTATCTTCTAAGATACTGGTTGCCAAAATACTGGTTGTCAAAATACTATCTTTGTGACCGTTAGGCATGGCAGGGCAAAGCGCTGCCATGCCTAACAGGATTTATTTTGCTTTAGGGCGCTTAGGGTTACTACTGTCCAAAGCCTCATCTGCAGTAATATCTGCATTAAATAAAGGCGATCGCTCAGGTTTTGGATTTATACTGACCTGCTCATATTTCTCATCAGTCCGTTCATTAGCGGCTTCGCGCAATTCAGGCACAAACTCTGATCCCTTTAGCCTCATGCCAAGCTCAAATAGCAACTCAGCCATATCGTCTTTAGAGATTTTCTCGCCCCGAAGAATCGAAAAATGACGATCTAGCTCTTCTAAAACTAGCGATCGCAATTCCCGATTATCACTTTGCAGACTATCTCTAGTTTGAGCAAGCTCATTACGCAGTGTCACTCTTTGAACTTCGACAGTTTCGTCAAGGGTCTCAATACTATTTGTAAACTTACGATTGATGCGATCAAATTGTTGTCGCAGATCGGCGGTTTCTTCTTGAGTGGACGCAGTAATATTTTTTAAGCGCTTATCAATGGCTTCAACAGCAGTGCGTAACTCGACAACCAAAGCCGACTTCAGCTCAGTCAGGCGATCGCGGACATCTTGCTGCATTGCCGAAATATCTAACTCAGCCTTATCTAGCCGACTGGTGTACTCACGCAAATGTGCGCCGAAAATGATATCGCGAATTTGATCAATATTGCCTAAACGTTCGCGGATTTCATCTCTGGTAATTTCACCCATTAGATTGCCCCTAGGAATAATTTAAAAAAAATATGGCGATCGCCACTAAAAATAACCATAGCAAAGTCTTGTCATTTTTTTATATCTAAAGACTTAGCGGGAGCGCAAAGCGATCGCTCTACTTTTGCCGCGAATTGGGTAATATAAACGTGGTGATGCCTGTTAGCAAAGCCACTAAGTAGCAAAATATGTTTGCGATCGCCCAATTGCCAATCAAAATACCAATCAAAAAGCTCCGCTGGCAGAAAATCAAAAGCTCTTCACTTGCTCGTCAACGCGAAGTATTTTTGACTGCTTTCACATTTCTGTTTTTTGTGTGGTGGGATAGATTTTGGCAAAATAGCACATCGAATACTCATCGCAAAAGAGCAGAATGGCTAGTCCAAAACATGCTCGAATTGGGACCAACATTCATCAAGATTGGGCAGTCCCTCTCCACTCGAGTTGATCTATTACCCCCCGAATACATCAGCGCTCTAGCCCAACTCCAAGACAAAGTGCCAGCCTTTAGTGGCAAAGAAGCCAGAGAAATCATCGAAATCGAACTTGGTAAATCGCTCTACACACTCTATCGCGACTTTGATGAAACTCCTCTCGCGGCGGCTAGTCTCGGTCAAGTCCATCGTGCCACTCTATACACTGGCGAAGATGTCGTTGTCAAAGTTCAACGCCCTGGTCTAAAAAAACTTTTCGATCTGGATTTACTTGCAGTTGGCAAACTTCTCAAAGTCTTTCGGCGCTATTTCTCATGGACACGCCGATATAATCTAGAAGGGATTTATGATGAGTTTTTTACTATCCTCTATCAAGAAATCGACTATGTAATCGAAGGAAAAAATGCCGATCGCTTTCGCAAAAATTTTGAAAGTTATCCACGCATAGTCGTTCCCAAAGTCTATTGGGAATATTCTACTTCAATGGTATTGACTCTAGAATATGTTCCAGGTATCAAAATCGATGATCGCCAAGCTCTCGAAGCTTGTGGACTAGACCCAAAACAAATTAATCAACTAGGAATCTGTTGCTATCTCAAACAACTTCTGCAAGAT
>JAYTWB010000398.1:0-13993 GCA_043743655.1 Cyanobacteriota bacterium
AAAAGCATGGGATTTATTTACAGAAAAAACCAAATGAGTCAGCTTATCTTCAAATTCTGGATAGTAATCATCATTTTGAATATGTGCAAGCGGACTCTCTAGCAAACCCAAATTATTTATCCCAGTAAGTCCACCTGAATTATCAATGAGCCAGTCATGAACTTTGATAGCGTAATAAATATCAAAATAAAAGAATTTCTTACTCACTGACTATCGATCCTTGAGGCGTTTAAACACTGATAATATTTCTGGATCGGCTAGTTTCTGCTCTAAAGATATACTGGCTTCGACTAGGAATTTATCTAAGTGGCTATAGTTATTAGTCAACACTTTGTCATGTTGAATTTTCTCTAATGATGGATTTAGATGGTTCTTATCAAGCTGATTAATGTATTTAGTGTGTCCACCAGATCGCTCAGCAATTACCTCGATCACAATATCTAGGATGCGTGAACGGATCAGTCGGGCGCGATCGCTCTCTGTTAAAAGCATAGCGAGATTGATAGCAGCCCGAAATGTAAATATGCCTAAGACTGTTATTTTGCTACCTTCATCAGTGAAGATACCACCAGTAGTGTTTAGGAAATCTCTGAGTAATTGCCCTCGTAAAACTCTATAGCCATTAGCTTTAAGTTCTTCTGTATGCCCAGCAATATATCTTTCAATAGTGCTTTCACTGATCTCAAACAAGGCGACTAACTGCTGCTTCGTAAACACCACAGTATCGTCATAAGCAATGCCACCAAGTGCTAAATGCTCTTCTACTTTTTCTAGAGCATAGCGATTATTGAGAATATTTTGGCGATCGCGCTGGGAGTTTGTAAGGTCGTTAACCACGAAAAATATCTCTGCTAGTAAGTGTGAGATTATACTAATATTTCACTTGGATAATATCATTTCTAGATTCTAATTATTTTCAGACTCAAGATAACAAATTTACTGATAAAGCAAGATTGGCGATCGCTATTGACTTAAGCTCATGAAAAATAGGTTTCCTTGGTTGCGATCGCTACTGGTTTTAGGCTCTGCTAGTCTAGTCATTTCGTTTGTCGTTCCCTTACTTGATCGCATTATTCAAATTTATCAACTTGTTGCCAAGTCATCGCCAATTTTAGGCGGATTTGTAGTTTTATTAGTGATCGGCATATTAGCAGGATTATTTTTTGTTCTCTGGCGATATCTTCGTCTATTTCAAGCAGAACCGACAAAACCTCGTCCAATTCCTGAAGCTCCCACTGACAAGATCGAAGCGGCTCAAGATAGTCTCGAAGCTCTGGAAAAACAAGTTGAGCAAATCCAAGATGAGGTAATGCGGCGATCGCTAGCGGAGCAAACAGAACAGCTTAAGAAGAACTTTATCCGTCAAGAACTGCGCGTGGTTGTATTTGGAGTCGGCTCTGCTGGCAAAACTTCGCTTGTAAATGGATTGCTCGACTTGTCACTGCAAGATGTCAGCAGCAGAGGTGAAGTCGGTGCAACCATGGGGACGACCCAACTGGGCAGAGTCTATGCACCTGTCAGATTTCAGAGTCTCGATGTACCGATTCAAATTACTGATTGCCCGGGGATTTTAGAAGCGAGTGCTTTGGGTCGCGATCGCGAACAGGAAGCGCGAAAAATTGCTACTGAAGCTGACTTGATTGTATTTGTGGTGGATGACGATTTACGAAGTTCTGAATACGCAGTTCTCAAAGCACTTACCGAAATCGGTAAACGTACAATTCTTGCTTTTAATAAAATTGATCGGCTCACAAATAGCGATCGCGAAATTATTCAGACCAGTTTGCGATCGCGTGTTTTCGATATTATTGCTCCCGATGATGTGGTGGCGATCGCGGCGCGTCCTATCGCAATTACTCTCGATTCAGGCGAAATCGTCATCCCCAAACCGCAAATCCAGTCTTTACTCGCGCGTATTCTCGATATCCTCAGTTACGAAGGCGATGAACTGGTTGCTGACAATGTGTTGTTGCGATCGCAAAGACTCACTGAAGCAACTCGTGAAGCGCTCTCCCAACAGCAGCAAGCCGAAGCCGAAAAAGTAGTTGAGAAGTTCCAATGGTTAGTCGTTGGTGTGGTGTTTGCAACACCATTACCAGTCGTTGATATGTTAGCCACAGCTGCGATCAATGCCCAAATGGTTGTGGAGATCGGTAAAGTCTATGGCTGCGAAATCAATATCGATCGCGGTAAAGAGTTAGCAAGTTCTCTCACTCGCACACTTGTTAGCCTCGGCATCGTCAAAGGCGTAGTCCAAATTATTACTACTTTGATTTCGGTAACAGTGGTCGGGCTAGTTCTCAAAGCGACTGTGCAGTCAGTCACGGCTGCCTATCTCACTCGCATTGCGGGCAAGAGTTTTATCGAATATTTTAGTCGCGATCGCGATTGGGGCGATGGTGGTATTGCTGAAGTAGTACAACGTCAGTTTCAACTAAATCGCCGCGATGAATTTTTGAAGATTTTTGTCCAAGATGCGGTAAATCGGGTAATGGTCTTGGTAAAACAAAAAATATAAAACCCAATGCGAGGCTTTGCCCTGCGACCCTTTTTATGGTGGATTTAATCGATAACTGCTGTCAATCGATCTAACTGATGTTGTGTGGAACGAAGATCGACTTGGCACAACTATTAGCAGATCGGTTTGGACAAGGCGATCGAGAAAAGGTGATAGAGTTTATTGAGATGGTCTTGGTGTATAAGTTTCCAGAAATGAGTCGAGAGAAACAAAAAAGCAAAGGGAAAAATATATGGTCATCACGACAGTAAAACCTCATAGCTTAGAAACATTTCTAAAACTACCTGAGACTAAACCCGCCTCAGAATTTATCAATGGACAAATTACTCAAAAAGTCATGCCACAAGGGGAACATAGCCGTTTACAAGTTAAGTTATGTACAAACATTAACCAAGTTGTGGAAACTCCCAAGATTGCCTATGCTTTTTCAGAATTACGCTGTACTTTTGGAGGAGCCTCAATCGTTCCCGATATTTCCGTATTTCGTTGGGAGAGAATTCCTCGCAAATCTTCAGGACGAGTGGCTAACCGTTTTGAAATATATCCTGATTGGGCGATCGAGATACTTTCTCCAGATCAGAGACAAAACAAAGTGATAGCCAATTTGCTGCATTGTGTAGACTATGGCACGGAGTTAGGTTGGCTGCTCGATCCTGAAGATGAAAATGTTCTGTTAGTGTTACCTGAACGTCGTATTCAAATTTTGGAAGGTTCTCAAATTGTGCCTGTTCTCAGTGGAATTGATTTAAGTTTAACAGCTGCCCAGATTTTTGAGTGGCTTAGTTTTTAGTGGCTGCGATCTATAGGGGCATAGCATTCCCGCGACTATCTATGCCCCTACGGTTGTTATTTGTATGGGGGGAAATTGGATATGGTCTAATGTATGTAAGATCGCAAGCACGCAAACCCATGATATTGCTATGAATTTATCCCCTCGCTACAATACGTCTCTGTGGGCTATTTCTTTGGTGGCTTTGCCTTGGTTGGTGGCTGTTGCACCGTCATCACAGGCTCAGGAGTTAGGCGCACAGACTCAGGTGGTGGCACAGGCAGATCGTAAGGCGGAGGCAGATCGACTATTACAGCAAGGGATTCAACAATATCAAATTAGTCAATTTGAAGCGGCGTTACAGTCATACAAACAAGCCTTAACAATCTATCGCTCCATCAAAGATCGACTCGGTGAGGGAAATTCGCTTGGCAATCTGGGAAAAACATATGAATCATTAGGCAAATACGATGAGGCGATCGCATCCCATAGTCAGAGTCTGGCGATCGCTCAAGAGATTGGCGATCGCAAAGGAGAAGCGGAATCTCAGATCAATCTCGGTGTCGTCTACCGTGCGCGGGGCAACTATGCCAAAGCGATCGCATACCATGAAAAGAGTTTAGCGATCACTCGCGAGATTCGCGATCGTCGCGGTGAAGGATCATCTTTGGGCAATTTGGGAATGAACTACTACGCTCAAGGCGACTATGTCAAAGCCATTGACTATCACCAACAGCGCCTAGTCATTGCCCGTGAAATCAACGACCGTCAAGGTGAAGGAAATGCGATGGGCAATCTCGGCAATGCCTATCGATCCCAGGGTAACTACGCTAAAGCGATCGCATTTCAAGAAAAGCGTTTAGCGATTACCCGTGAAATCAAAGAAATCCGTGGAGAAGGGCAGGCTCTTGGTTTTTTAGGGCTTGTTTATCGCGCTCTTGGTGACTATCCAAAATCGATCAACTATTATCAACAGAGCTTAGCGATCGCCACCAAAATCAATGATCGTCTAAGTCGAGCCAAGTCACTCGGTTATTTAGGCAATGTGTATTACGATTTGGGTAACTATAACGAGGCTATTAAGTATCATCAAGCAAGTTTAAAGGTGGCACAAGAAATAAAAGATCGCCGTGGGGAAGGGAAATCACTAGGATATTTGGGCAATGCATACGAGGCGCAGCGGAATTATGACAAGGCGATCGCTTACTACGAATCCAGTTTAAAGATTGCTCAAGAAGTTAATGATCGACGTGGGGAAGGGAAAACTCTGGGTTCTTTAGGAAGTACTTACTATGCGCTGGGCGACTATGCAAAAGCAATTGGTTATCACAAGTCAGGATTAGAAATCGCTCGTAAAATCAAAAATCGCGATGGAGAAAGAATTGCCTTAAGCAATATCGGTCTGACTCTCCAAATCCAAAACCAAACTGATTTATCCATCGTTTTTTATAAGCAATCTGTCAACGTTAGCGAGTCTATCCGCAAAGACATTCGTAGCCTCGATCAAGACATCCAAAAATCTTATGTAGGTACGGTTGAAGCTTCCTACCGTCGTCTCGCTGATCTACTTCTCAAACAAGGTCGAGTGATGGAAGCGCTGCAAATCCTTGATCTACTCAAAGTCCAAGAACTTGAAGAATATCTCAAAAATATTAAAGGTAGCGATAGAGCAGCACAAGGTGTCAGACTATTAGCACCAGAGAAGGTTGTTAGCGATAAGCTGTTAGCTGTCAGCTTTGACAATGCTCCAGAACTCAATCGCCAACTAGCCAGCCAAATTCAACAACTTCCCCAATCCGAAATCAACAAAGTCCCCGACTATCTCAACCAAATCCCCAAGGGAACTGTATTACTCTATCCCTTCATTTTAGGCGACCGCCTCGAAATCATCCTCTTCTCACCCAACACCCTCCCCATCCGCCGTACCACTAAAATCTCTAAAGATCAACTCGAAACTTTAATTGTTGATTTTAGGGCGGGACTCCTTGATCCCAGTTCCGAAGATGTCAAAGCGCCATCAACAGAACTTTATAACCTCCTGATTAAGCCCATCGAAGCCGAACTCATCCAATTTCAAGCTAAAACCATCCTCTATGCACCCGATGGACAACTCCGCTACGTTCCCATCGCCGCACTCTATGACGGCAAACAGTGGCTAGCCCAGAAATACCAGATTAGCAACCTTATCGCCTACACCCTCTCCGACTTTTCATCACAACCCAAAAATACACCCAACATCCTCGCAGGAGCCTTTGGTGGTAAAGCAGGAGAGAAAAAATT
Source organism: Cyanobacteriota bacterium (assembly GCA_043743655.1). Lineage (GTDB taxonomy): Bacteria > Cyanobacteriota > Cyanobacteriia > Pseudanabaenales > Pseudanabaenaceae > Pseudanabaena. The sequence continues at coordinate 5,568 of JAYTWB010000398.1, forward strand.
TGGACAAGATGGTTTACCTGCGACGCTCACCGAAGTTCAAGCGATCGCCAGTTCATTTCAAAACTCATCCACCCTCATCGAAAATCAATTTACCCGCCAAGCAATCGAGTCCAAATTCAAGAATCACAATATTCTCCATCTCGCCACCCATGCCGAATTTAATACAGGTATCCCAGATAATTCCTTCATCATCTTCGGTAACGGCGACAAAATTCGCCTTAATGAAATCACTGATTGGCAAATTCCCAATATTGATTTGATTATCCTGAGTGCCTGTCAGACTGGCGTAGGCAAACTTGGCGATGGGGTCGAAATCTTAGGCTTTGGCTATCAAGTCCAAAAGGCAGGTGCAAAACAAGCGATCGCTTCTCTCTGGTTAATCGATGACGCGGGTACACAAGCGCTAATGGAAGCATTTTATGGCGAACTAAAAAAAAGTGATGTCTCTATTGTCGAAGCATTACGCAGGGCGCAGATGGCGATGATTAAATCGCCAAAATTTAACCATCCTAATTACTGGTCAGCATTCTTTGCGATCGGGAATGGATTGTAATAAAGCCATGAGATCAATATGTAGCATCAAATCTCTGATAATCTGTTTTCTATGCGTACTGACACGATCTTTTTTCAACTATTTCAAACCTTTGAGGGCTTACTGTTTGAGTTAGTAGGATTACCGCCCGAAACAGCAACAGGATATCGGTTTACCTCTGTAGAAATCAAAGAGAAAGCCTTTCGCTTTGATGGTATTTTTATGCCAGATTCGGTTGATAAAAACATCTGGTTTGTGGAAGTCCAATTTCAAAAACGCGCTGAATTTTATTGGGAATTTGTTGGCGAAATATTTCTGTATTTGAGTCAGTACAAGCCAGAGCAAGATTGGCAAGCGATCGCCATTTTTGCCAAACGCAGTATTGAGCCTGAAATACCGAAACAATTTAGGGCGCTACTTGCTGGCGGGCATATTGAGCGAATATATTTAGATGAGTTACCAGACTCTGAGTCACTGAGTCTAGGGCTGGTAAAATTGATCGTTGCGCCCAAAAAGGAAACCATAGCCTTAGCTCATCAGCTAGCTAGTCAAGTGGGGCAAGGCGATCGCGAGAGGATGGTAGAATTTATTGAGACAGTTTTGCTGTACAAGTTTCCCCAAATGAGTCGAGAGGAGGTTGAGGCGATGTTTACGTTAGGCGATCTTAAAAAAACAAGGGTATATCGGGACGCAAGGCTTGAAGGCAAGCTTGAGGGCAAGCTTGAGGGTGAGAAAATTGGGACACAGCGCGGTCAAGTTTTGGGTCGGCAACAGGCGCTTAAGCAGGTTACGGTGCGGTTGTTGACGCGGAAGTTTGGTAAGGTGACTCTGAAGAATGTGAAGCGACTAGATAAGCTGTCAGCGGAGCAGTTGGAGGAGTTGGCGGAGGGGGTGTTTGATTTTGAGAAGGTGGCGGATTTGGAGGCATGGTTTTCGAGGAAAAAGTAGAAAGTAAAAAGTTGAGGGTCAAAATTTTGCCATCATCAACATTAAAAATCTGTAGGGGTTTAGCATTTGCGCCACAATATCCAATCTCCTCACAAAAAATCTCTGTACGCAAATGCTTAACCCTCTTTGCTCAAAAAAGGGGATATCACAGCCACTGAGGCTTTACACAGAGCGCAAGTTGCTCTGATCAAATCACCAAAATATAAACATCCCTATTACTGGTCAGCTTTTTTTGCGATCGGGAACGGATTGTAACTCAGTGTGAGTATTTCTTTTTCGATGGTCTGGTCTTGCTTAGCTTTTACCAGAATAATTTTTTACCTCCTATTTTTTGTCTTTTCACATAACATCAATATCTAACCTAAAAATATGATTCATCAATAGTATCAATAGTCAGTTTAGTTTTACCATTGACTCTCTCAGCACAACTTTTAGAAGTCGCTTGCACTAATTTAGCAGTTGGTCCAAGTGTGACATTTTGATAGAGACGATCATATTCGCGCTGATAATGGGCTGCTACTGCATCACTTTGAATCGCCACTAGAGTTTCGTCATTAGTATGGTTTGCGGCGTTAGTCCAATTGTGTGAACCTGTAATAATCAGATTGCGATCCAAAATTGCGAACTTATGGTGCAACGTATCACCAGAAACAAGATTGGGAATGCCAACAGTTTTTAAGGGTTGCTTCCATGTGCTGCTTTGACCTGTTTTGCAATCTCTATTAGATTGCAAGCCCCACATATCTAGAGTCGAGGAATAATCTCGATAGGCAAATTGAGGTTCAACTAAAGTCCGAATCTGCACATTACTTTGTTGTCGTTCTTCCAGAGTTGTGGAAATAAATGGAACCGAATATACAAATAGAGCCATATCGATAGTTTTTTGAGTCCCCGCGATCGCTGTGGCAATCAGTCCATTACTGGTCTGCTCGCGAGCAGTATCTTCCGAATCTGGAGAAAATTTAAGTCGGATTTGCGCTCCCCCAACGATTAAGTACTCGATTTTACGCGATGGCTTTTTTGAACCAAATAAGCTGTCAGGCTTGCCATTTGGACCATCGCCCCACATGAGGTTAAACTCTTTCTTAAACTTAGTTGCCAATTCTTTGCTATCAATCCGCAATAAATTATTAGCATTCCCTCTAGTATCAGGACGCGTAAAATCGCCATGAATATCGCTCATCGTATAGTTTGGTGAGCCAAACAAAACCACCTGATCATCAATCACCATAAACTTATGATGCATTAGTCCACTGCCTTTGGAGCCATCCGCAGTATCATCGATCCAAGGCACATTTGTGAGCTTGATCAACCGCAATCCATCACGGCGATCTAACTCATCTTCGCTGAGACGACCATCATTATTAAGGTCTGCAAATTTCTGAAATTCTTTGTAACGATCGCGATCGCGCACATTCATTTTCTCAACTTGTTCGGGTGTAAACTCGCTCCAAGCTTTACTGTAGTTATTTTCTAGAACAAGCCTGACATTCACACCACGCAGTTTTGCCTCAGCGATCGCTTTGGCGATATTTGGCAATCGTAATTCTTGAACCGCAATATCCAGACTGACTTTCGACTTATTAACATTATCAATCAGTACTCTTTCGAGATTATCGCCGAGGCGCTCGATATTGCGGTATTGGTCAGTATATCGAGATGCTTGATTTTGATTAAAAAATACTTGGATATTTGGGTGCTGTGGCAAAGCTGGGATTATGCCTGACTTCGCTTGGCAAGCAATAGCCGCGATCGCAACTAGAGCAATCACACTACAAAATAGCAACCAATAAACTATCTGCTGAAAAGTTGGCTGGCGAAAAGGTAACTGGCGAAATAACGATCGAAGTTGATGACGTAATCGAGAATAGGTCAGAAAACCCATACAAGCAAGACTTCAGATTTGGCAATCTTAGTTTACCGCTTTAGCACTCAAATTTAGCCAATAGTCAACTAGATCTGGCGAACTTTACCCTGATCAACGGCTTTCATCAGGTATTCCAGCGCTTCATAGTCAGGATCAGTAATGTAACCTTGCTCAGCAAGTTCATGATTGATCCTGTTTTCGAGTTCAGGTGTCAGACTTTTGATCAAGAGTGCGCGGCTAACTAGGTTTCTGATGACACTTCTATTATTCATGATTTTTAAAAGCTTACTAGATGAAAATCTAGACGTATATCTACAAGGATTAGTTTCCTCCAAATTCCAAAATATAGATGTGACTGATATCTATGTCTGTGAGTGATTGAAATCAGAGATTTAAGGTGTCCATATCTCTATTATTCTGTGATCTTTGTCACAAAAAATCAGAGCCTATGTTGCCTGCTGTGCAAGCAACATAGGCTCAACTTACCAAGCTACTTAATAACCTGTTCAAAACGCAATAACTCCAAAGATCGCTCACCATACATAGATTCGATATGTTCTTCACAACAAGCGATCGCAAACTCATCCATCTCTTCAGGCTCGATCCCAAACATGTCATAAAAAGTATCTGGATTCACGCGACAAAATCGAGGGCGTTGCTCATAGATACCACACTTCCGATTGAGCCTGTCCAAGTTAATACACCAACCATCTAGACCGACCATGCTGAGATATTGTTGTAGTTCTGTGGGTGTGAGATAGTCCGCAAGGTCAGGGCGATCGCTTGGATCAAGATAACAGCAAGCGCCACAGCCACTAATACATTGCCAAGTTGCCATTTTATTTTTTAGTTGTCGATTCAATATAACAATAACAACTAACTAGCTAGGCATAATTAAAAAAATAGAAATAAAAGCTATAGCGCACGCAGCGCGTGCGCTACAGCTTTTGGGGTTTTATATTTAATTGCGCCTAGCTGCTAAAGGCGGCGCAAAGCGCCGCCTTTGTCTTAATTAGAGGGTAAAGCGTTGCACCACGATCGCATTAATGCATTTACGACTTCTGGACACTCATCATGAGGGCAATGCCCAGCTTTAAGATAATGCTCTGTCAGTGATGGATAGAACTTGCGAAATTTTGCACCACTAACAGAAGGATTCATCCAAGGATCGCCCTCACCCCAAATCATTAACAATGGGCAAGTCATCGCACCCAATAACTGATCAACTTTTTTGCCCTGAGGAGAGCTAAATACTGACGCAAAGACCTGAGCCGCTCCCGCATCACAAGAAGGACGATAAATCTCTTCTACTAATTGGTCAGTAACAGCGGACTGATCCAAATAAACTTTTTGTAAAGTGCTGCGAATTCGTGATTTTTGACGCACAAAGCTAAACAACAATTGACTTGCCCAAGATTGCCGTAACAACCCTTGCAAAGCCTGACCGATCGTCTTCTGCAATGGATTTACTTTTTTTGCTCCTAATGGATTAGTGTCAGTAAATGGACCCGCGCTGTTAAGCAACACTATCCCGAACACTGATTGCGGGTAGTTTGCCCCTACACACAACGAAGCATAACCACCCAGAGAATTACCCGCAAGTACAACTGGACGCTGAATCTTTTCGCTAATAAAATCATGAAGTTGCTCACCCCACAGATCGCCGCTATATTCCCATGCAGGTTTTTGCGATCGCCCGAACCCTAGCATGTCGATCGCGTACACCTCAAAATCTTGACTAAGTTCCGAAATATTTTTGCGCCAATGATCAGTCGAGGCTCCAAAACCATGTACTAATAACAACGGCGGACGATTAGGATTGTGACCCGCTTTGACAAAATAAACTTCTTGTTCACGCCAGAGCCAATATTGCCCTGCGATCGGTTCTGTACTTGTTAAAGTCATTTGGATAATTTATATGTAATTTGCATGTGTTTTATATCTGCAATTGTTACATATCTTCATAATAAACTACATGGAATCGGTTCGCAAATTACTCTTCTCTACCTCTAGTCTTTATGTCGTAGGATGATGGAGACGATCCTAACGCAGTAACTTATGAATCTTGGCAAGCGCAATCGTTTCTCTGCTAATAAAATTACGGTACAGTTGCTTCGAGAAGGCATTATCGAATCAGTTCACTCTTGCCAAGCGGCGGTAGTCGATACGCGGGGACGGGTTCTCTCAGTGGCGGGCGATCCGCACACAACTACATTTGCCCGTTCTTGCCTAAAGCCAATTCAGGCTCTTCCAGTCTCTATTTCTGGCGCACAGGAGCGATTTAACCTTTCTGACAAAGACCTTGCGATTATTTGTGGTTCACATCAAGGGGCGATCGCGCAAGCTCGACAAGTTTTTAGTATCCTTTGGCGTTGCGATGTCGAACCTAGCGCTTTGCAATGCCCGATTCCTGACTGCCAAAGAAATCCACTCCAGCATAATTGTTCTGGCAAGCACGCGGGTATGATCGCCGTCTGCAAGCAGCAAGGATGGCAGATATCGTCTTATATGGATCGTCATCATCCTGTGCAGCAACTTGCCCTCAACACTATGTCTGACCTTTTGCATATGCCCGCAGCCGAGTTTATCTGCGCCCATGACGATTGTGGTGTACCGACTTATCTATTAGAAATCGGTCAACTAGCGCATCTATACGCGCTACTCTCAGCTCATGATCAATTACATCTAGAACGGATCACTCGTGCGATGACTAGGCATCCTGATATGGTTGCGGGGGATGGACAGTTTGATACCGAAATAATGCGCCTAACAGGGGGCGAAATCATTAGCAAATCAGGTGCAGAAGGGTTGCAATGTATTGGACGTATCGGCGAAGGATTAGGATTAGCAATCAAAGTAATGGATGGTTCTAAACGGGCAAAAACTGCGGTTTCTATCCATTTACTCAAGCAACTCGGCTGGATAACGCCTACAGTTGCTCAGACCTTAGAAGAATCTTTTCTATCTATTGGTAAATACAGCCGACTAGAGGCAGTTGGAGAATTGTCTCTAGCCTAAAGCATTAGGATTGTTATAATTTAAATGATTCCACAGTTCAAGTCCACAGTTCAAAACTCATCGCAATGACCACAACGCCGATCGCTCCAAAAGCAAACCAAACCTCACGACCCATTTCGCAATCTACAGTTGTTAACCGTCCTGATCCATTGGGGCGATTTGGCATCTTTGGTGGCAAATATGTCCCAGAGACACTCATGAGCGCCCTGACTGAGCTAGAGACCGCTTTTTATCATTATAAAAACGACCCAGATTTTAATTTTGAGCTAGACGGCTATTTAAAAGACTATGTCGGTAGACCTAGCCCTTTGTATTTTGCAGAGAGATTGACGCAGCATTATGGCACGGCGCAAATTTATCTAAAGCGCGAAGACCTAAACCATACTGGCGCGCATAAAATCAATAATGCCCTCGCTCAAGTCCTACTAGCGATCCGTATGGGCAAAAAACGCGTGATCGCCGAAACAGGTGCCGGACAGCATGGGGTGGCAGTCGCGACCGTTTGTGCGCGCTTTGGTTTGCAATGTGTGATTTATATGGGCGTGCAGGACATGGAGCGCCAGTCGCTGAATGTATTTCGGATGAAGCTGATGGGTGCAGAGTTGCGCCCTGTAGAAGCGGGAACTGGCACGCTCAAAGATGCTACTTCGGAAGCAATTCGTGACTGGGTGACAAATGTTGTGGATACGCATTACATTCTTGGCTCGGTTGCGGGTCCTCATCCATATCCGATGATTGTGCGCGATTTCCATGCCGTAATCGGCAAAGAAAGCCGCAAACAAAGCCAAGAGAAATGGGGCGGTTTGCCAGATATTTTGCTTGCTTGTGTCGGTGGTGGCTCAAACGCGATGGGATTATTTCATGAGTTTGTCGATGAGCCGACTGTGCGTCTGATCGGTGTGGAAGCCGCTGGGAAAGGCACAAACACTGAGTTTCATGCGGCGACTCTAACTTTGGGGCGAGTCGGCGTGTTGCATGGCGCAATGAGCTATTTATTGCAAGATGAACAGGGACAGGTGCAAGAAGCGCACTCGATTAGTGCGGGGTTGGATTATCCAGGCGTGGGTCCAGAGCATAGCTATCTCAAAGATTTGGGTCGGGCTGAATATTACAGTGTCACCGATCAAGAGGCTTTGGATGCGTTTCAAAGACTTTCGCGTTTGGAAGGAATTATTCCTGCATTGGAGACATCTCATGCGATCGCCTATCTCGAAACTCTATGCCCGCAACTGAGTAGCGATCAGCGCGTGATCATTAACTGCTCTGGACGTGGTGATAAAGATGTAAATACGGTGATTCAGTATTTAAACTTATAAACGTCAAACATGACAAAATATGTCGTAACTGGTCGATTTTTATCCGATAATGCGATGATATCTACAAAAATGAAGCTACATCACCTCTAAATCGATTTTAAGTCGGCAAAATTATGGATATTAAGCTCATCAACATCGGCTTTGGCAATATTGTTTCGGCAAACCGAGTTATCGCGATCGTTAGCCCCGAATCTGCTCCTATTAAGCGCATTATCAGCGATGCTCGTGAACATGGCAAGTTGGTCGATGCTACTTATGGCAGACGAACTAGAGCCGTAATTGTTACGGATTCTAGTCATGTGGTTTTATCGGCAATTCAGCCTGAAACTGTTGCTAATCGTTTTGTGATCAGTAAAGAAGGCGCTACAGATTAAAAAACTCTAACAATTTAATCCAAGAATTTAAAAAGAACTTGCAAAGCAAGTTCTTTTTAAATTCTTGGAGTCCGCTTAAAAACGCTATAAACCTTATAGGAAGTTAAAAAGCTTTGAGTGAAAGCAAATTAGGCGAAGAAAAATTAGGCGAAGGCAAGTTAATTGTCGTGACGGGACCGAGTGGTGTTGGTAAAGGAACTCTATTGCGGAGATTACTTGAAAGCTATCCCGATCGCATTCTCTTTTCGATTTCGGCAACGACCCGATCGCCGCGTATAGGTGAAGAACATGGTCGAGAGTATTTCTTTTGGAGCCGTGCTGAATTTGAACAAAAGCGCGATGCCAATGAGTTTCTGGAATGGGCGGAATAT
>JAYTWB010000399.1:0-2312 GCA_043743655.1 Cyanobacteriota bacterium
TTAAATTTAGCGCTTAGCAAACTTTTTGGTGAGTTTACGTAAACGAATTGATTCTGGTGTGACTTCAAGAATTTCATCGGGTCCGATGTATTCCAAGGCACGCTCCAAGCTCATCTCAATAGGTGCTTGTAGTTGCACAATGTCGTCTGCACCAGCTGCCCGCATGTTAGTAAGCTGTTTACTCTTACATACATTCAAGTCCATGTCTTGAGGACGATTGTTTTCCCCAATAATCATACCCTTGTAAACTTTAGTACCTGGTTTGATGAAAAATACACCACGATCTTCGGCGTTCTTCAGAGAAAACTCAGTAGCTATGCCCTCTTCAAACGAGACTAATACTCCATTGCGGCGGGCGCTAATTTCGCCAGCTGAAGGACGGTAATCGAGGAAGCTGTGGTTCATGATACCTGCACCACGAGTGGCACGCATGAAATCTCCACGGAAGCCTATTAGTCCACGCGCAGGAACTACAAATTCCAACTGAGAGCGTCCGCTACTGGACATTTGCATATCGACCATTTCGGCGCGGCGCTGACCTAATCGCTCGATACATCCGCCAACTGCATCTTCAGGCACATCAAGGACGAGGCATTCATATGGCTCACACTGTTTACCGTTTAGTTCACGGTAAATAACTTGAGGCTGTGTAACCTGGAATTCATATCCTTCGCGACGCATCGTTTCAATTAAGATACCGAGGTGCAACTCGCCCCGTCCTGCAACTGCAAAACGATCAGGAAATTCAGGATTTTCTTTAACACGGAGAGCTACATTGGTTTCTAGTTCGCGCATTAGGCGATCGCGTACTTGACGAGTAGTGACTAGCTTGCCTTCTTGTCCAACGAATGGCGAATCGTTGACGCAGAAAGTCATCTGCAAAGTGGGTTCGTCCACTTTGATCATCGGTAAAGCTTGAGGTTCATTAGGACAAGTGATCGTTTCGCCAATATTAGCGGTAGCAAATCCTGAAACAGCCACGATATTACCTGCTGAAGATGTTTGCATCTCCACCCGTTTGAGACCATCAAATCCTAAAAGCTTGGTGATTTTACCTTTGGTGATTGTGCCATCTTCAGAGATCAGTGCTGCTTGCTGTCCAGACGTAATTGTACCGTTATGAATTTTACCAATTACAATCCGACCGAGATAATCAGAATAGTCAAGAGTGGTTACTTGCAACTGCAAAGGCTTTTCGGGATCGCCGATTGGTGGAGAGACATGATGTAACACTGCTTCAAACAGAGGTTTCATGTCTATGCCTTCGTCTTCTAATTTTTCCTTTGCAAACCCAGACATACCTGAAGCAAATAGATATGGAAAATCACATTGGTCATCATCTGCACCTAGTTCTAAAAATAAATCGAGAACTTTGCTGACAGCAACATGGGGATCGGCAAATTCTCGATCAATCTTGTTGATTACGACCATCGGACGTAATCCTTTTTCTAGCGCTTTTTTTAACACAAAGCGGGTCTGAGGCATTGGTCCTTCGTTCGCATCAACGATTAGCAAACATCCTTCGACCATGCCAAGCACTCGCTCAACTTCGCCGCCAAAGTCGGCGTGTCCAGGGGTGTCAACGATATTGATCAGCGTATCTTTGTACTTAACGGCAGTATTTTTGGAAAGGATGGTAATACCGCGCTCACGCTCTAGGTCGTTGGAGTCCATTACACATTCGACAAGGGCTTCACCTTCACGAAAAGCGCCAGACTGTCTGAGAAGTGCATCGACTAAAGTGGTTTTGCCATGATCGACGTGGGCGATAATGGCGACGTTGCGGATAGGGAGAGACATGGGTGATGTATCGAGTTGATCGAAAAACTTATTATTTCTTTATTCATTATGCTTGAATTTGACAAAAACTTTTGTGTTTATCTTTAGCTTGAGATTAAAAGTCAGAATCGTAGGTTAGACGAATTACTTGATTTGGCGGATTTTAATCTATCCCAAAACAGTCGGCACAAAGTGCCGACTGTTTTGGGGTTAGAAAAGAAAGGTAGACTCTGACTCTTTATAAAGGACTTAATCCGCTTTGTTGAAGCAGACTAAATGAGTCTTTAAAAATCATGACGACTCCTAAGCCGAGGAGTAGCACTAACCCACCTTGCATGACGTTGTTTTGTAAGGTTTCGGGTAAGGGCTTACCACCGCGCAAAGCTTCGATCGCTAAAAACACTAGCTGACCGCCGTCAAGCGCAGGTAATGGCAAAATGTTCACGATCGCTAGATTGATACTAATGATTGCTGTGAAGTCGAACAGTGCAGATGCGTCAGACTTGACTAATTCTGAACCCATCGCCACGATC
>JAYTWB010000400.1:0-4643 GCA_043743655.1 Cyanobacteriota bacterium
GATCATCGATGATAGCGTGACGAATAGCGATCGCTGATGCATCAGCACTTTGACAAACGACTTCACAAACAACCTCGCACAAGCGTTCCACACCATAGAGCTGTCGAGATTCATTTTCTGCTTCAGTAATACCATCGGTATACAGCACCACGACATCACCTGTATCTAAATCAACTTGCGTCTGGGCTAGAAAAGCAAAAATCTCTTCTTCTATTCCAATCGGAAAGCCGAGATCAATCGTATCAAATCGCTCTAAAGTTCCATCTTTACGCACCACAATCATTTCTTCATGCTGACCACTCAAGGTTAATTTACCATTCTCATAATCAATCAAAGCTAAAGTCAAATTCTTATCAGACGACATTCTTTGGACATTGCCATAGATCGTGCGATTCAGCGTATCGAGAAAGCGTACAGGATCATTCTCTTCGTTTTGCAACAAGGTTCTTACCGCAACCTGCACCATGATCATCAGCATTCCGCTCTCTAGCCCATGCCCTGTCACGTCCCCGATACCGATTTTAATTTTGCCATTATGTTGCAATACATCATAATAGTCGCCGCCCACCTCAGCCGCAGGTTCCATATAACCTGAAATATCCAATCCACTAATTAACAAAAGCTCTTGATCTTTAGGTAAGATCATCTGCTGCAGCTTTCGGGTTACATCTAACTCACTACTCATTCGCAAGTTCTCTTCTTTAAGAAGAGCATTTAACGCAAGTATTTGCTGCTTAGCCGCATCTAGAGCGATTTCCACCGTTTTACGTTGACTAATATCTTCAACTGTTCCTTCGTAATACAGTGTTTTCCCTTCAGCATTTCGCATCGCGCGGACATTTTCACTAATCCAGATTGTAGTGCGATCGCATTTATACACCTGCGACTCAAAGCCAGTAATCGTATCATTTGCAGACATTAGTGTCTTAAACTCTTGACGGCGATCGCGATTGACATATAGCTGTGTCTGAATATCTATATCTTGCGCTAACATCTGCTCAACTGACTCATAACCATAAATTCTCGCTAGTGCAGGATTTACACTGAGATATTTGCCATTAACTGAAGTTTGGAAAATGCCATCAACAGAATTTTCAAAAATACTACGATATTTTTCCTCGGATTTTCTTAACGCGATCGCCACATTGTTAAACGATCGCACAACCATCGACAACTCATCTTTGCTATCAATATTAATCGCGATCGCTTTACCCAAAGTCATTTGTTGAGAAGCAATATCTAACTGAGATACAGTTCTCATCACCGACAGATAAAAACCGACAAATAGATAAATGATCATCATCAATACAACAGCAATAAAAACCAAGATAAATTGTTTGCGGTTCTCAAAACCATGAAGGCGATCGCTCAGTAACTCATCAAGGCGATCGCTTGCCTGCTGCCATAAAACAAAGCTATCCTCTAGCGTACTTTTCATCTCTTGTTGATAAAAGCTTCCAGTTAGATAAGATTTGCTTTCTTGGCTAACCAATAAATTTGTATAGTCATTGACTTCACTTATACCCACAAATAAATTGCGGAGAGAGATACTCAGCGAACCACGAAGATTAGCAAAAGACTTATAGTTAAAAGCTCTCTCTAGATTTGAATTTAGTTCATTATTGTGGTTATTTAATAAACTTATTAAAGAAATCAGCAACGTTCTCTTCTCATTAGTAACTTCTTGCTTAAATGAAGCTTCTGCTTCTGTCTGCATAATCTTATGCAGTATTTTTTGCATTTCTGGCAGTTTTAAAGCCGTAGCATCCATTAGATAGTAAGTATCTAAGTCGGGATCGAGAATCAAATTGGAGACTTCAGTTATATAGATTCGGAATCGATCAAGTTGATCGATGAGCAAATCATGCTTACGAAATTCTAAAAACTCTTGACCATCGCGCAAGCTTTGCCAGCTAAATTTGATGTCGTTCAGCTTCTCTCCAGTTTGCAATATGCCACTAAATTGACGATCAACATTTGCCAGTTCTGTAAGCGATCGATCAATTTTGTTCTGTAAATCTCCCCACTCTTCTACTTGAGATGATTGCCCTAAACTCCGAGAATTCTTATAAAATTGACGCTGTAAAATCAATTGTCGGCGCGGGATGTATTGCCATAATTGATTTAGCGACCTCAGATAAGCATTGCCATAGAGTTCTTTTTGGGTAAATTCAATGCGGTTATTAATTTCTGACAACCAAAAATTCATCACTAAGGCTAGCGGCAAAATAAACAGCAAACTAATGATCACAAACTTTTGAGGATACTTCAAACGATTCATAAGTGCGATCGCTGGTTGAAACAGTTGCATATTTTGCGCCATATCTAAAGCATCTTAGATTTTAATGAATTTTTAGTTGACAAATCCCACTTTAAATTATGTGGGAACTCATTACAAGATTGAGAGTCTCCATAGATTAAGCCTTGATTAAGATTAGGTTAATATAAAGTAATCACACCTGATAATAATTGGATAAGCTTATCCACAACTCCACAACGACCTCGAATTGAAATCTAGTGAGGTAAATCATGTCGGCAACCACAACCAAATTTCTGTTTCCCCGCTCTCGTTATTACGGTACATTTAGCCCAGAAAATTTGGTGTTTAATGCCAACTTACAAGAGTTTTCTTATCGTGTCAGTATCATTTGCGCGCTAGAAACTGGCGGCAAAATTTCATGTCAAGATGCATACTCACAAGTTACAGAGCTATGGCAACAACTGCAACAGTCAAAGCAAAACCTAAATCCCCAAAATTAAATCCAGAAAAAATCCAGAGATTAGACCCAAAGATCGACAAGAAAAGAATTAACAAGAATATGAATCATTTTTACTAATCTTTTTTGGCAAATCCGCAGATTTTGTGTGGATTTGCCGACAATTAATATAACTTTTGCTTTAACTTTCACACTTAGTGCTAATCTGATAAGTGGCTCGGATCTACGCGATCGCAACGCCCGAATCGTGTCAGGGTCGGAAGACAGCAGCACTAAGGGATGCTTGAGATAGGCGTAGTACCCGGGCTACTTTTTTAGGTTTAGCAATGGGTTTAGGAGAGGTTCATGGGTCGGGCGAAAAAAGTCGTACTTGCATACTCAGGCGGCGTTGACACATCTGTTTGCATTCCTTATCTCATGCAAGAATGGGGTGTCGAAGAAGTCATTACCCTTGCAGCAGATTTAGGACAAGGCGATGAGTTAGCGCCCATTAAACAAAAGGCACTGGATTCAGGAGCGTCAGTCTCCTTAGTGCGAGATGTCACCAAAGAATTTGTTACAGACTACGCATTCCCTGCGATTAAGGCAAATGCACTCTATGAAAATCGATATCCCTTGACAACGGCTTTGGCACGTCCGCTAATTGCCAAGATATTGGTTGAAGCGGCTGAAGAATATGGAGCCGATGCCGTTGCTCATGGATGCACAGGCAAAGGCAATGACCAAGTAAGGTTTGATGTGTCGATTGCGGCTCTTAACCCTGACATCAAAGTGCTTGCACCTGCCCGTGAGTGGGGTATGAGCCGTGAAGAGACGATCGCCTATGGTGAGAAGTTTGGGATTGCCTCCCCAGTTAAGAAGTCTTCGCCATTTAGCATCGATCGCAACTTGCTCGGACGCAGCATCGAAGCAGGTCCTCTCGAAGATGCTTGGAATGAGCCACCTGAAGAAATTTATGCGATGACGAAAGCGATCGCAAACACTCCAGATGAACCAACTTATACCGAAATTGGCTTTGAGAAAGGAATTCCTGTTGCTATCAATGGTATTGCTCTTGAGCCTGTGGAGTTGATCACCCGACTTAATGCGATCGCAGGTGACAACGGAGTCGGACGCATCGACATGGTCGAAAACCGCCTAGTCGGGATCAAGTCTCGCGAAATCTACGAAGCTCCCGCCATGCTGGTTTTGATCCACGCCCATCGCGATCTGGAGAGCCTTGCTTTGCCTTCCGACCTCGCCCACTACAAGCGTGGAGTCGAAGAAACTTACGGCAAAATGATCTATAACGGACTTTGGTATAGCCCTCTCAAAACTGCTCTCGATGCTTTCATCGATAGTAGCCAAGAGCGCGTATCAGGCGTAGTCCGCATCAAGTTTCATAAAGGCAACGCCATCATCGTTGGTCGTCAATCAGTCAACTCGTTGTATGACGAAGACTTAGCAACCTACACCAGCGCTGACCAGTTCGACCATAAAGCCGCCGAAGGCTTTATTTATGTCTGGGGTATGCCAATCCGTGTTTGGGCGCAAAAAAACAGATAAACTTAAAAGGAGCGCTTAGCGCTCCTTGTAAGTTTATTACTGTATCTATTACATGACAAAAGTACCTTTACCCGATGAGCGTATTCTTTTTAAAGGTCATCCTGCGGTTATTGGTAGTGTGACGAGGTTACTGATTTCAATTTTCAGCGCAGGAATTGGGGCAGTTTGGTTTTGGTTACAATCCAAGAACACACAATATTTAATTACTTCTCAAAGAATCGTTGTCGAAACGGGAATTTTTTCGAGAGCGATCGAGACTATCGAGATATATCAAATTGATGATATTCATCTAGAGAAACCACTAAATCAACGGATCATGGGTACAGGGAATATGCTCTTGCTGACGCGTGATATATCGGCTCCAAAATTGGTGTTAGAGCG
>JAYTWB010000401.1:0-2844 GCA_043743655.1 Cyanobacteriota bacterium
TTAAAATCAGGGGTCAGTGAAGAAAGTTTGAGAACGGTTTGGGCATAGTTGTCAGAACCGACTAGATCGATTAGTTGACTGGCTTGGACAGAAATCTTACCGCTAAATAAACTCCCTAATGACCCTGTTGCGACCAATCCTTTGTCTAGTAACCGAACGCGATCGCCCACAATTTTGATATCGCCTTCTGTCAAACCAATATTATTGACGCTAGAATTGCCAGAGATTTGAACATCGCCAAATTTGCTGACATTGGCATAGGAAAGAGCAAATTTATTCCCATTAGGAATCAACGTAACTTCGCCATTTTTTACGGCACCAAGTTCTATTACTCCACCTAGTGACAAGATCGAGCCATTGTTCTCAAGATTTACGGCACTGCCAACTAGCGCGATCGCAGTATTTGGCAATGTGATTAAGCCAGAAAGTGGACGAACTAATTGGGTGATTTGGGGAGGAAGAGGGAGCGGGCTAATTGGCGGTGACTCCGATCGCACTGTGATCACTCCAGTATTATTCCCAAATCCCAGCCCCACAGGAATACTTAAAGTCAAGAGAGCAGCTGGTTCAGGACTATTAGTACTAAAAGTCGTCCCATCGGCAAAGCGAACGCGATCGCTTGTGGTCACATATAGAGACCCACCCAAAGCCAGACTCGAATCTTGCCCAAATACAACTCCATTGGGATTTAACAAAAATAAATTGGCAGTACCTAACGCTCCTAATGGATTTAAAACACCGAACTGTCCCAAAATATTTGAGGGATTCCCTCCTGTCACTCGCGCAAAAATGTTAGTGATGCCAGCAGGATTGTTGAAATAGAGTCCGCGACCAGCCGCCACATTTAATTCTGTAAAACTCTGGAAAAGATTAGCGCCTCTAGTCGTGCCACCAACCACAAGGTCTTTGTTGATGGTGATCGGGATAACTACAGTCCCTGTCGTACTGTCAGGAATAATCTGAGACAAGGCAGAGTTAGGAGCTAATAAACTAGCCCAGCCAAAACTTATGAAGCCAAGAGTAAATAGAATTTTGAGATGATTTTGAGAGGCTGGAGGAATCATAGATTTACTATCTATCATGATCTAGATGGGATGGCGGCACTTCGCGCTGCTTTTCATTCTTACTGTACGATGAATTACTCGAAGTTAATGTGAGTCTGATCACCGCAATTTGCTCTCAACTCTCGCGGTGAGTTATGATTCTCTGATTGCGTATAGGTAAATAAAAGTTCGTGTTAGATATTAAGCTTTTGCGATCGCAGCCCGAACAGGTGCAATCTCGCCTCAATAGCCGAGGTAAAAGTTACGACATCAGCAAACTTGTCGAACTAGAGCAGGAAATTCGTGTCCTAGAAACTCAGCGATCGCATTTGCAAGCCGAAAGCAACGACATCGGCAAGCAAGTTGGCTTCAAGATGAAGTCGGGCGCGCCTGATGAGCAGATACAAGTATTAAAAGCGCGATCGCACGAAGTCAAACAACTGCTAGCCTCACTCGAACCGCAAGAAAAAGCTTTGCGTGAAGAGAGTCATCTCATTTTGATGACCTTACCAAACTTGCCTAGCGAAACCACTCCCATCGGCAAAGATGAAAAAGAGAATGTCGAAGTGCGGCGTTGGGGCGATGAATACAAAACCACGCGCACCGATATTTTGCCGCATTGGGACATTGGCGAAAAATTAGGACTGCTCAACTTTGAACGCGCTGTCAAGATATCTCAAGCCCGCTTTGTGACGCTGATCGGCGCAGGAGCCGCTCTCGAGCGCGCCCTCATCCAGTTTATGCTAAATATCCATACGGCTAATGGCTATATCGAAGTTGCACCACCACTTTTAGTGAATACGGACAGCATGACTGGTACTGGGCAATTACCTAAATTTGCGGATGATTTATTTAAATGTGCGGATGACGATCTCTGGCTAATTCCCACCGCCGAAGTGCCTGTGACTAACCTCTATCGCGATGAAACCTTAGACGCGGAATCTTTACCAATTCATCATTGCGCCTATACACCTTGTTTCCGCCGTGAAGCAGGCAGTTATGGACGCGATACTAGAGGCTTAATCCGTCTGCATCAATTTAATAAAGTCGAACTGGTCAAGTTTGTACTGCCCGAAAAATCGGCTGAAGAGCATGAACAGCTAGTCCGTGATGCCGAATCAATTCTGCAAGCCTTAAAACTTCCCTACCGCGTGGTCGAACTCTGCACTGGTGACATTGGCTTCGGCGCAGCAAAATGCTATGACCTCGAAGTCTGGCTTCCCGCCGCCCATGCCTATCGCGAAATTTCTAGCTGTTCAAATTTCCATGATTTTCAAGCAAGACGTGCCAATATTCGCTTTAAAAGCAAGGGCAAGAAAGGCACAGAATTTTTGCATACGATCAATGGTTCGGGTTTAGCAGTCGGGCGGACGATGACCGCCATTCTCGAAAACTATCAGCAACCTGATGGGCGCATCTTGCTCCCTGAAGTGCTACAACCTCTAATGAACAAGCAATATCTTTAGAAAAAATCTCTATAAAAATCTCTAGAAAAAGCATGTTTCGCGTGTTTTTTCTCGGTAATCCTCTAGGCAATCCTTTAGTGCGAGGCGCAACTATGGCAACAATCCACCGACTACATCCAGACAACCCCCAACCACGCACGATCGCCCAAATCGTGTCAGCTTTGCGCGGCGGTGCGGTGATGCTCTATCCCACGGATACAGTTTATGCGATCGGTTGTGACCTGATGTCAAAGTCAGCGGTACAGCGTGTACGCCAACTCAAGCAGCTATCGAACGATAAACCGCTCACTTTTTTATGCTCATCGCTCTCGCATATTGCCGAATATGCAGATGTG
>JAYTWB010000402.1:0-5050 GCA_043743655.1 Cyanobacteriota bacterium
GTGCTAGCCGCGATCGCCGCAATGCCTAACAGCGATGATCATGACTTACCAACTGTGATCAATGGTAGTAATAAAAGTCTAGAAAACCCGATCACTACCTCCTCAAAAGTCACTACGCGATCGCCAGATTTATCCCCAAATATAAAAGCACCTAACAATCTCAACAGATTTAGTGAAGCTAATATCAATGAGCAAAAACTCAATGAGCAGAAACAAAATCGCCATTGGTTAAAAATCTTGATCATCAGCGGCAGTGTAGTCGTGATCTCAATTGCTGTGGCAATCATTAAACATTCATTGCCATCCAAAACCGAGCCATCCAAAACCGAACTTATAAGTTCGATAACGCCCCCTCCAGTCTCATTGCCTGTGGCAAAATCTGCTGAAGAACTGTTACTGCAAGCAGTTTTGCTTAATCGTAACAACAAACCGCAGGAGGCTTTGGTCAAAGTAGAAGATGCACTCAAATTAGACCCCAAAAGTGCTGATGCTTGGGCAGCTAAAGGCTTTACCTTAGATAAATTGGATCGAGATAGTGAAGCGATCGCCGCTTATGATAGGGCGATCGAAATCAGACCAGAATTCCCTTTTGCTAGACAAAGCCGCGCTATTCTCTCTAGAAAACCTAAATCAAAAAAATGAGTAATTTATCTAGGCGACACGATGATCGAACTTACGATCAACTGCGTCCTGTTCAGTTCCAGAGACAATTTACCAAGGCACCTGCGGGTTCAGTTTTAGCAAAGTTTGGTGATACATATTTGATCTGCACAGTCTCGATCGAGGAAGGTGTACCAAAATTTTTAGCAGGTACTAATCAAGGTTGGCTGACGGCAGAATATCGAATGCTTCCTGCGGCAACGATTCCTCGGCATTCACGCGAGTTGATGAAACTATCAGGACGCACGCAAGAAATCCAAAGATTAATTGGACGGAGCCTCAGAGCGGGACTAGATATGACGGCGATCGCCAATTACACATTTACCGTTGACATTGATGTATTGCAAGCCGATGGTGGCACTCGCACAGGCGGGATCACGGGTGGATTTGTGGCACTTCAAGCTGCTTGCGATCGCTTACTGGCTGAAGGGAAGATCAGCAAATCACCAATCCGTAATGCGGTTGCGGCGGTTTCCGTTGGTTTAATCGATGGCGAACCAATTTTGGACTTAAATTATTTAGAAGATGTTGCGGTAAGTGTTGATCTGAATGTGGTGATGGACAGCAACGGCAAGCTGATCGAGGTGCAAGGCACTGGCGAATCGGATACATTTTCGCGATCGCAACTCAATCAAATGCTCGATGTCGCCGAAAAGGGGATCAAAGAACTCTTAGATATGCAAAATGACATGCAACACATCCAAAAATAGAAAGGCTTCGCAGTTCTCTAAGAAGTGATGATAATCCCTTCCCACTCAATAAATAGCCATGCGCGGCGAAGCCGCGCATGGCTATTTATTAGTTTTATATGCATATTTCTTTGGTGGAACAGCTGTAAAACATCACTTTTTTATAACTGTTTCAAATAACTTAACAAGTCAGCCATATCCTGTGGACTTGGCTGAAACTGTGGCATCGGCGGAGTCTCGCCACTGACAACTTGATGGATAAGTCGCGCATCAGACTTGCGGTCAGAGACTCCATGCAGGTTGGGACCAACTTTTCCATCAGCCCATTGTCCATGGCAAGCCACGCAATTCATCACAAAAATAGAACGACCTTGAACAGGATCACCCGCTAGGTTTAAGACTGACTGCGTATAAATATCAAGTGGTGGGCGCAATATCCATAGCGAGATCGCGATCGCCGTTATCAAAAAAGTAACCGCGATCGCGATCACAGTTTGCCAAGGTGATTTTGTCTGAGAAGATAGCAACTCAGGATCAGTCATGTCTGCTACGACATCAGCACCATTTATCAAATTTGCTCCTTCATTAATCACAGTTTTAAACCCAGTCTAGGTTTTAAGGTTACTTACGGATAGCTACTTAATTAATAACATAACTTAAAGAAAGTATAAGTTGGTTTACTTTCTGGGCTTAGCCGTGGTGTCTGGCACTTCACGCTCTATAATTCAAAAGCATAATCACAAAAAATTTTAAAAAACACAGGAAAGAGTCAATTATGGGAGGCAACGATCGCTTGCTAAGGGCAGCAAGAGGTGAAGTATTGGATCGTCCACCAGTATGGATGATGCGTCAAGCTGGAAGATACATGAAGGTCTATCGCGACCTGCGCGAAAAATATCCCACATTCAGAGAGCGATCGGAAATTGCCGAACTCGCTGCCGAAATATCTCTACAACCATTTCGCGCCTTCCAACCCGATGGCGTGATCATGTTTTCCGATATCCTCACTCCCCTCACAGGTATCGGCATCAACTTCGACATCATCGAAAGCAGAGGACCGATTATCGAGTCGCCGATTCGGACTCAGGCTCAAGTTGATGCACTGACTGAGTTTGATCCTGATACAGCGGTTCCATTCATCCGCAAGATTTTAACTGCCATTAAAGAAGAAGTTAAGGATCAAGCGACTATTCTTGGGTTTGTGGGTGCGCCTTGGACATTAGCGGCTTATTCTGTTGAAGGTAAAGGTTCCAAAGATTACTCTGTGATCAAAGCGATGGCATACAAAGAGCCAGCGATCATTCATAGTTTTTTGACTAAAATTGCGGAAATGGTCGGCACTTATGTAATCCATCAGATCGAATGTGGCGCTCAAGTAGTGCAGATGTTTGATTCTTGGGCGGGACATCTTTGCCCAACCGATTACGAGATATTTGCACTTCCTTATCAAAAAATGGTTGTGGACAAGGTCAAGGCAAAATATCCTAATACGCCATTGATTCTCTATATCAGTGGAAGTGCGGGTGTACTAGACCGTATGCCTAAGTGTGGCGTGGATATTGTCAGTGTTGATTGGACAGTTGATCTTGCCGAAGCGCGCGATCGCATTGGTCACCATATTCCTGTGCAAGGGAACCTCGATCCATGTGTTCTATTTGCTGATCAAAAATATATTCATGAACGCATTCTCGAAGTAATCGCTAAGGCGGGAAACAAGGGTCACATCATGAACCTCGGACATGGCATCTTGCCGACCACCCCTGAAGATAATGCGCGTTTCTTCTTTGATACAGTCAAAGGTCTCGGACAATAAAAAGCATCTGTAACAAAAAAAGCCTCGCGAAGCGAGGCTTTTTTGTTACAGATGCTTAGAGATAGATGCTTAGAGATATTTCTGCAAAATCACTTTTAGGCGATCGCGGTTTGCGTCAGATACTTGACTCAGATCAGTCAAGATCGAAGTTCTTAGGGCTTGATGCGCTTCAGATTTGGGTGGATTAGTCGCGATTTTTGCCACCGCATTTTGAATTACTTGTTGAGCATTCAGGGCATTTTTTTGCAGATTTTGAATGATCATTTCCACAGTCACGCTCTCATGATCATCGTGCCAGCAGTCATAGTCAGTGACGAGTGCGATCGTGGCATAGGCGATTTCGGCTTCACGAGCTAGTTTTGCCTCGGTGAGATTGGTCATGCCAATTACTTTTGCACCCCAACTGCGATAGAGCAGCGATTCAGATTTAGTGGAGAATGCTGGTCCCTCCATGCAGATGTAAGTACCGCCCTTATGGACTTTATTTCGTCCTAAATCCACAGCTTCCGCAGCCGAGGCGACTACTGATAGCAGCGACTTGCAAATCGGCTCACCGAAGGCAACATGAGCGACTATTCCCTGTCCGAAAAAGGTGGCGGTGCGGCTGGTGGTGCGATCAATAAATTGATCAGGAAGGACTATATCAAGTGGTCTAGCATATTCTTGTAAGGAGCCAACTGCCGAAGCGGAGATGATGTACTCCACACCCAAACTTTTCATTGCGTAGACGTTAGCGCGATAGGGAACTTCGGATGGAAGCAAATGATGCGATCGCCCATGTCTGGCTAGAAATAATACGGGTGTACCTGATAGTTTGCCATAGATAAATACATCTGAGGTTTTGCCGAAAGGAGTGTCGATATTAACTTCTTGAATATCGGTCAATGCCGACATTTTGTAGAGTCCGCTGCCGCCAATGATGCCGATTTGGGCGTTAACTGTCATAGGGTTTAAGTTTTTATTAGTTTTTAGAAGTGAAATTAGAGAAATGAAATTAGCAGGTCTGACAGAGAGGTAAAGCTATGCTTTTGGCGAGGCTTGTAACTCGATTAGTAGCTCAGTTAGCTGATCAGTAGTGGCTCGATAGACTTCACCACAAAAATGACAAGTTGCCTCAGCACCTTTATCTTCGGCAATCATCGATCGCAAATCATCTTCACCAAATAGTTTCATCGCAGCTAGCACTCGCTCAAGAGAGCAATGGCAGTTAAAATGCACATCTTTACTCATCGGCAAGATTTCGATATCTAAGTCAGCAAAGAGTTCGGTCATCACCTCTTCGATCGCTTTGCCCTGCATTAGTAAATCCGTAAATTTAGGGCGATCGCTTTTTAACTCTAGTTGCCTGAGCAAATCTTCTTGGGAAGAATTTGATGTTTTTGCGGCTCGCAAAGCTGCCTTAGGCATTACTTGTAATAACAACCCTGCGGCGATTTTGACTGGAGTCTCATTAGTGGTGAGATCAGCATTGGTGAGATCAGGATCAAGTACTTCAGTAAGAATTAATTTGGAATAAGTTTGTTCAGAAGTTGCCAAAAACCAAGACATATCTTCAGCAATATCACCTGAGACTAGCTCAACGGTGCTGTTGTAGGGTTCACCATAGCCAACATCTCGCAGAACTTTGAGAAATCCAATTGCGCCGATCGCTTCAGCAACATTTTGACTACCATCCGCAAGCACGGGCAAATCTAAGTCAGGATTGGAGACAAAGCCGCGCACAGTCCCGTCAAAACCAGCATCTGCATATACCAGTCCTAGCGCTCCATCACCTGCTACTCTCACATTTACGCGCGCTTGCGGCTGTTTCATACTTGAGGCAAGTAGCAAGCTGGCACTCATGGTACGTCCGAGCGCGGCGATCGCCACAGGCGACAAGTGATGACGG
>JAYTWB010000403.1:0-2148 GCA_043743655.1 Cyanobacteriota bacterium
GATTTCGACTGAGCTAAATTTGTATCCTTCGGCTTCTGAGGTTGGGCGATCGATTAGCTCGAATAGTAGGGTGTGGAAGGATTGGAATAGTTGGAAAAATAGGGTGTCCGTTCGCATGGCTTAGCATACCTTATAAACCCCAAATATATGTCGGCACATCCTTCTGTCAGTCATCAGCAAAAAAAGCTTCAAGGTTTTTAATAAATGCATCTGGATTCTCAAAATGAACATTATGTCCACAGCTAGAAATTATTTCTAACTTAGAGGATTTAGATAATTGTTCCATTTGTTGATTGATGTTAACAAATTTGCGATCTAATTCACCGACAACTAAAAGTAATGGAATCTTGTTTTTAGGTAATTCTTTCCACAATGGGGGCTGAAGACCAGTACTGAGATTTCGCAAAGATTTGGCTAATTTGATGGGAGAGTTATTTAATCTTTGCGCCAACATCTGCGGAAAATTTGGATGCGATCGCAAGTTCCCAAAAATGGGTTGGCGATACCAACTGTCCAGAAATAATTTAAAGTCGCTATTAAAATTGCCATTAAAACCAGCATTCTCTAAATTTTCTAACTTTGCGGCAAGTTGTTGATCTTTAGCTAGGCGATCGCTTCTCTGTTTGTTTGTACGCAAACCCGCGGATGCTGATTCAATCACAACTTTTAGAAAATATTGCGGATAATAAATTGCTAAGTATAAAGCCAATCTTCCACCCATTGAATAACCAACTAAAAAGCAGTGGTTCACATGAAGAAAGTCTAAAATTTTAATCACAGAATCTGCTATTGACTGTATTGTGTAGTAAGTATCTTGACTAGGAATGTGATCATTAACTTGAGTCTGCCCATGCCCTAGCAGATCGATCGCCACACAATAAAACTGTTTAGACAAAGTGGCGATCGCTACCTCAAACTCGAAGCGATCGCCCATAAATCCATGCAAAAATAAAATCGCAGGACGGCTCGAATCTCCATCTAAGCGATATGTTAGACAATAGTTATCAATTTGCACCCTGATTCCCATATCCCACAGAATTAAGTAACAAAAACTGGATAGCAAAATGAACGAACAGGAAATCTTACAAGAAATTGAGAAAGCCAGAAACAGTGAGGCAAACTCTCTTTATCTCAGTGAGCTCCAAATGACCGTAGTTCCAGATCAGATTGGTAAATTGACAAATTTAGTTTGGCTCTATTTAAGTGAAAATCAACTAATCACATTGCCCGAAGCGATCGCTAATTTACAACGACTAACTTGGCTACATATAGAGTGCAATCAGCTTGCGACAATTCCCGAAGCGGTGATGCAGCTAAAAAATCTTACAGTCTTAAATCTAGCCGAGAATCAAATCGAAAATATACCTTCAGCATTAAAGAAATTATCAAGTCTCGCGAGACTTGATATCAACGATAATTGCTTAAAAGAATTGCCGCCTGCAATTGGCGCACTTAAGTTTCTAACATGGCTTGATTTATCTGGAAACAAGCTCAAAAGCTTACCGCGAGAAATAAAACATCTCACAAGTTTGACAGAACTAGATATCCGAAAAAATAACTTAACTGATTTACCCGAAGAAATCGGATATCTCACCAGTCTGACCGATCTATATCTTGGCAACAATCAACTAAGTTACCTTCCCTCTGAAATCGGGAATCTTACAAATATTACAGAATTAGATTTGTCTCACAATCAGCTAACTACCTTACCTCCCGAAATTGCGAATCTCAGAAATCTTGTCCGCCTTGATCTAAGAGGTAATTTTATAGAAGCATCTTCTTTAAGCAATTTGCGCCACGGGCTAATCTTGGTCTAGCCAATCAACCAAGAACTTAAGTTCTTGGCTGATTGGCTAGAACCAGAAGAAAGCAGACTCAAGAATATTTCTAAACTAACTCGTTATTGTTGAGTTCACTAATGAGCATTTACAGGCTCACGGACAGGAATTACTGTCACTGATTTGACATCCTTGCTTTGGTTACGAGTGCTGTTAATGCTAACAACTGTATAGCTTTTAGTATTATCAGCACGAAATACATCACCGACAGTGAGAGGTTTGTTGTAGTGCAATGAGCCAATAAAGCGTTGGTGAAGATCCGTCATTAAATACTGCATAAACTCCTCGTTAAATATTCAAAATCTGAAAA
>JAYTWB010000404.1:0-4335 GCA_043743655.1 Cyanobacteriota bacterium
CGAGTCTCGATGGCATGTTGCGAGATGTTGCTCAAGTTTTAGCGACCCTAAGCGGATGCATCGCGGTGATTACTGCACCAAATCTGCAAACGATGCGGATTCGACATTTGCAATTGGTAATTGTTGATGAATCTAAGTTGATGGCGATCGCCGTCAGTGACACTTACCACACAGTCTCGGTGACGCTTGATTTGCCAAGTGAAACTAAACCAGAAGTTTTAGAAAGCGAATTAAATATTCTTAATAATTTTTTAAATGAAAGTTTGCGTGATAAAAACTGGTCAGAGCTTGGCAGCGTTCTGGAATGGGAAAGTCTTGATCGCCAGTTTCAGCAATATGCAGTTTTGTTGCAGCAGTCGCTATCGCAGCTAATGAAATTATGCGATCGCACTGCTCTAGGTCAAATGTTTATTAGTGGTTTGACTGAGTTATTACGTCAGCCCGAATTTTCTAATTTGCAACAAGTCCAAAATATTGTGCAGTTACTCGAAGCTGATCGCGCGTCATTAATGGCGCTAATTGTCGATCAGCCTAGCCCGTCCGCTAATTCCGTCAGTATTCAGATTGGTTCAGAAATTGCGATCGCGCGTATCCAAAACTGCACATTTATCTCTAGCATTTATCTCTGTGATGACAAGCCTGTGGGAACAGTGGGCGTATTGGGACCAACTCGATTAGGCTATACCCGCGCGATCGCCTCAGTCCAAGCCGCGGCGCTACATCTAACTGACGCAATCACTAAATGGTAAAACTACAAATGGTAAAACTACTTCCAGTTATTTCTAAACCTATGACAAATTCGCTAGCTTCTATTAATAAAGAACAACTCCAAACCTTCTTAGATATAGCCACCGAAGCTGCTTGTGCAGGTGGTGCGGTTTTAAAATCTTATGCAGGCAATCTCCAAGAGAAGGAGGTCGAGGAAAAACGACCAGGAGACTTAGTGACGATCGCCGACAAGCAATCAGAAGCGATGGTGCTATCAATTTTACAAAGGCACTTTCCTGATCATGGGATTTTGGCTGAAGAATCTGGAGTACTAGGCAATACAGAGAGTCGATATTTGTGGGCGATCGATCCCCTCGATGGCACAACTAATTTTGCTCATCAGTATCCATTCTCCTCCGTATCGATCGCCTTACTAATTGATGGAATTCCATCTGTTGGGGCGATTTACGATCCCTTTCGCGATGAAATCTTTCGAGCGGCGATCGGCTTAGGCGCAACTCGAAATCGTTTGCCGATCCATGTTTCTCAAGTCACAGAGCTTAGTCGCAGTTTATTAGTAACTGGCTTTGCTTACGATCGCACTGAAGTTGAAGATAATAATTACGCTGAGTTTTGTCATTTCACGCATATCACTCAAGGCGTAAGGCGTGGTGGTTCGGCGGCAATGGACTTGGCTTATGTGGCTTGTGGTCGGTTAGATGGCTATTGGGAGCGTGGGTTGTCGTTGTGGGACTTGGCGGCAGGTGTGGTGATCGTCCGCGAGGCGGGTGGCGTTGTCACGGCTTACGATGGCAGCGAACATATTCCTAGATCGGGAAGATTGCTGTCAACTAATAGTCATTTACATCAGCAAATGATTGCTGAACTAGCCCTAATTAAACCTTTACCGTTTAAATTTCCCTTCGGGCGATAATTCAAACGCAGAAATTAATCTAACTATTTTTAGATTACTCCGCATCGCAATGATTTTGCAAGTTATAATATGAAAAAATCAGACCCTTTTTCGCCAATATTTTCAGATAAAGAATAATGAATACAAGTCATAATGAAAAAAAAACGAACGCTTGCTGTTTGGATTTGCCAGTATTTTACTGCTTTCTTTGATTTCTAGTGCGGAGGCTTTTGGTCAAAATTCAAATCGCTATTCCGAGTCATCTCGAAATAATAGTTACCAAGAGCTAGAGAGAGACTACGCATGTTTTATGGTTCTATCTGATGGGACTTTCGTGTCCCTAAATCCTCTGTGTAATGTTCAAGAACCTTTAGCTCGGGTAACTACAAATTCTAATCCGCCCGTTTATTCCACTTTTTCTACTGGAGGGTTCAGGGCATATTATTTCAGCGATAGTAATGGCAAACCTGTCACGTCTTACAAAAACAATTATCGCTAAACATCGTAGATTGATCAGAACTCTACATCTTCGTAAATTTCTGCCAAGCTAAGCTCAAGCTCTAATGATGTTAGTTCCAGCCGATCTTCTAGCTGCGAATATTCTCTCAACAACCATTGATTAGCCCCCTGTCTGAGGTAATGCTCAACATGGGGTTTTGTTTGCTCAATCAGTAAATATTCTTGAAAAGTAGGAATACTGCGATAATCAGCAAACTTTTCGCCGCGATCATTGTTTTTGGTAGACTTCGATAGCACTTCGACAATCAAAATCGCCTCTATCACTGTGTCTTTGCGCCCCTCTTGCAAGGCGATCGGGCGCGGCACAACCATCACATCGGGATAAGTATAGACTTCGCGATCAGGAATAAACAGTCTTTGATCGGTCACAAATACCTGAAAAGGCTTGCCTTTCAGAGATACCCGCAAAATTACTGTGAGCGCGCCAATCAGTTCATTATGGGTAGGAGTGCCACCTGTCATTTCAATAATTTCTCCTCGACGATATTCATGGCGATTTGTAGATTTGACCTCTAACAATAGGTACTCCGCAGGAGAAATCGCTTTAACTGGTGCTACAACTGTCATATTGTCACCTCCATAGTGGCAAGGTGCTTATATTCTAACTTTTTTGAGCAATCGTCAATCTTTCCATGAGATAGCAGAGACAGTCTTGACGAATAATATTTTTATCAAGCGTGATCATTGATGGCATGACTGCAGTTTTTAAAGTGATTTCACCATTTTGAATTTGGAAGTAGCGATCGCTTGTTTCTTCACCCTCTTCATTCAGAACTGATAAATAAGCTTGATGATTATGAACCTTGCCGAAGCTTGCCCCAATCGCTAATTCGCAAAAATTCAAGCAATCCATCTCCACAGGAAAAGTAATATCGTCACCACAATCATTAGTAAAACCGAAATTAAGATGCTCAGGCACTTTGACGATCGCCACGGTGTGAAACAAATCAATATCAGCGATCGCTGAATCTGGCAAATTATCAAAACTATCGAGATTGAGGCAAGTTTCTACATATTCGAGAGCATGGACAGTGCCATCGGGTCGATCTGGCTGTCCGCATTCCAACACGATCGCAGGACAAAAATCACCGAATGCGTAAGACTGCACCGTTTTCGGACTGGTGTAGTAGACCACATTTTTATCGAATAGTCGTGCTAAATGTTGAGAATGCTTGTCTAAGCGAGTAATACAGCCATAGTGAGGATTGCGACCTGTATTATTATGAATATCGATGCTGGCGAATACACCACGCGATCGCATCTCTGCAATTACTTCTTGTGCCATGATCTGCTCTGGCAATGGCTCTAGCTCGTTCTCAAGTCGCCAAATCCGATTGTAGTCAGGCTGATCGCTTAAATGCCTTTGGCGATACCGTGCCGCCTCGATATTGCCGATAAATAAAGACAGCGATCGCGGTAAATATTTATCTTGATTTTGATACTTACGAAGTAACTCTCGCATCGCCAGCCAACTGGTGGTCTCATTGCCATGCAACAAAATCGAAACAAATAATGGTGGTTGGCGATCGCCTTCTAGATGAATTAATGTGGGGCGATTTAGCAATTGCCAAAGCTGGTGAGACTCAAGCTCTAGCAAACCATCAGGAACGCGATCAAAAATATCAAGCATGACAAACCCAGATAGACAAACCCAGATAGTAAAGGCGTTGCTTCGCGCCATCTTTAACTATCACTATAAGAAAAAAGCCCGCAAAGCGGGCTTTTTTTCTTGAAAATTGATTAAAAACAATTTAGGAGTGCCAAACGACACTCCTAAATCTAAATGCAGGATAAAAAAATAATTGCACTTAACGAAAAATAAACACAAATCCAACTTGCTAAAATTAGTAAGTAAGACCCATGCTGCGGCTGGTTTCAGCACCTAAATAGACGCGGACGCTCAGAAAGTCAGTGGGGCAAGCAGTTTCGCAACGTTTGCAACCAATGCAGTCCTCAGTACGGGGAGAAGAAGCGATTTGAGCCGCTTTGCATCCATCCCAAGGAACCATTTCTAAAACATCACAAGGACAGGCTCGCACGCATTGGGTGCAGCCGATGCAGGTGTCATAAATTTTGACTGCATGAGACATATTGCTATTGCTCCAATCAATATGTGTGTCTAAACTTAGGATTTAGGCACAGGATGTTTGAATCCAAGTTTATCGTAGTGGTTTACATTAGAGGCTTAATTTGTG
>JAYTWB010000405.1:0-1977 GCA_043743655.1 Cyanobacteriota bacterium
TTAGTGATACCTCGATAGTTAGGATTGCGAAGTGTTTTTGTTAATTTGCCATTTTCGATGAGTTTGGCATATTCGCAACCAAACTGA
Organism: Cyanobacteriota bacterium; assembly: GCA_043743655.1. GTDB lineage: Bacteria > Cyanobacteriota > Cyanobacteriia > Pseudanabaenales > Pseudanabaenaceae > Pseudanabaena. Next base: position 88 of record JAYTWB010000405.1, read on the forward strand.
AACTTGTTGCGATAGTCATCGATTGACCATGAGCGATTTGATTGCATATATACGCCGCGTTCAACATCGGCGATCGCTTGATCAAATGAGTGGATTCCTGGTTCGAGATTGATGTTTGCCATACGATCGATCGCTGGTCGATTCCATGAAGTTGCTCTAGCGTTTGCGACTCCATCAATATGCGATCGCACTTGACTTTCAACACTTCCTAGTCCGCGCAATAACTTACCTTCTTTGATTAGATATTCTTTAGTAGCAGGAATACCGACATCATCAAAAGCATAACTAGCAAATTCACCTGATGCAGTCGGATCGAAAGTGACATTCATTAAAGATGAGCCATATTGCATTTTGCCAAAGTCTTCAAGCTTAACAAAGCTTCCGCCTGCATAGTTACGCTCATCTCCTAATATGCGATCAATTTCTAATGGATGCCCAATGCTCTCGTGAATTTGGAGCAGCATCTGATCTGGGGCTAGGGCTAGGGCTGTGGTTTCTGTGGGACATTCGGCGGCTGAGAGCAGCTCTATGGCTTGTTCGCCGATGATTTGCGCTCTTTGTAATATTGATGTCTGATCAAATATTTCCATGCCAATTTGATTACAACGAGCGAGTTGTCCGTTATCGCCACGCCGTTGAATGATTGCGCCATCTTGAGCAGTAGCTGCATAATCTGTGGCGATCGCTAAAATTTTTTGGTAGATATCAGACCCATTACTACTAACAAAGTTGGTTTCTGTTTCGGTGATGACAGCATAGGCACTGGTTTTTACAATTTTTTCAGATACCTTTAGCCTTTCACATATCTCAATTAATAGCTCATTCATTTCTTTGGGCGCGATCGCTGCTGCGGGTCTAAGAAAGGGTGAAAAATACTGCCCGATTGATTTGGGTCTCTGCGCGATCGTAAAATGATGCACAGCCCACTGTGTTGCAGTTTTGGCTTGTTGATAAGCTTTCTCAGCGGTGATTTGAATATTTGTTAAATCGAGATAATTGGTACTAGCATAGCCAAACTGCCCATCTACTAATACTTCGATCATCACACCATGCGACTGGCTGCGTCCATTAGACTGTGGTTGGAGATCGCGAACATAGCGCGTTGTATTAATTTCCTTTACTTCTCGTAAGCCGATCCATTCTGCTTGCGGTAGATCGATCTGAGATAAAGCAACTCTTAGATCAAACTTTAGATCGAATTTCATAATTTAACCCCGAAAAATAAAATCTAAAAAAGTAAGTCCCAAAAAAGTAAAGAGGGAGCGAAGCTCCCTCTTTACTCTATCAATTATTAAGCGGGTGGTGGGATTCGAACCCACGACATTCTCCTTGGCAAGGAGATGCTCTACCACTGAGCCACACCCGCAATTTATGCGCTCTTGCGTTTAGCGCTTTACTAATATGCCAAACATTGTCGTAAATGTCAACTACTTTTGAAATATCTCTAAAAACGACATTAAATCCAGCTTATTAAAGCTTAAAACCGATAAAAGTTTTTGAAGCCGCGCTTTCAAAAACTTTTATCGGTTTTAATGTAGCGCAAAGCGCTGTATACCAGCTTGCTAATGTTTAGTATTTGAAACCATTTTTGCGTGTATGAATGGCGGACTCACCTTCGCGTAGCCGATCGCCTGCGGAGATAGTCGCCAAGATAACGATGTGATCACCAGCATCAAGACTGCTAGTCACAGTTGCATCAAGGTAGGCGATCGCATCAGTTAAATAGGGCTGACCACTAGGAGCAGTGGCAGTGTCAATGCCATCAAAAGGATCGACATCGGTTGCAAATCCCTTGGCAAAATGCCCAATGATTTTACCCTGACCTTTTTCAGCGATATTAATGACAACTGGACTGCCAACTGTCAAAAAAGACTCAATAGGTCTACCTTT
>JAYTWB010000406.1:0-1651 GCA_043743655.1 Cyanobacteriota bacterium
GCAAGTTATTTCAAGGCAAAGTCCATACTGCTAAGGTTCCATGTGATCATCTTGAGTTGATGGAAGAGCCGTATTGTGAAGAAGTCGGAAAAATCATTCATGAAATCAGTCAAAAGACCGCAAGTTTTTCCTAAAAGATAGGAAGTGCTTGGCGCTCCCTATCTTTGAAGATATTTTATTGCCACATCCAGAGAGGCATTCCGCTGGTTTCGGCTTCAAATTGCAGCCGCGCGATCGCACTATCTGATCCACCCGGCAAGAATTTACTAGCAAAAGATTTGGGCGGCTTGATCGTAAATACTTTGGTGTTTTTGGGATCGAGTCCAACCAGCTCTGCCGCGTATACTCTGGCATCTTCCTCAGTGCCAACGCGATCGACTAAACCGAGTTCGACTGCTTGCTCACCTGTAAACACGCGTCCATCAGCAAATGATCGCACTGTGGCGGGACTGAGTTTACGACCTTCGGCAACGGTCTCAACAAATTGGTTATAGCTGCTGTCGATTAGTGATTGCAAAATTACTCTTTCTTCGGGAGTGATTTCGCGATCAAAAGAGAGAATGTCCTTGTAAGCACCAGATTTGATGACTTTAAAAGAAACTCCGATTTTTTCGAGTAATCGCTCAATATTATTACCGCGCAAAATCACGCCGATGCTACCTGTAATCGCGCCAGCATTAGAAATTATATAATCTGCACCCACGCCGATATATACACCACCACTTGCGGAGATATTTCCAAAACTAGCGACTACTTTGATGTTTTTGGCGCGGATGCGCTTGAGAGCCGCATAAATCTCTTGAGAGTCTCCAACCGTGCCACCTGGGCTATCGATCCGAAGAAGTAGGGCTGGGAATTTTTGTTCTTCCACAAATTCAAGGGCTTCAAGAACGCGAGTCCTTGTGCCTGACCCAATCGCACCTGTGATTTCGATGCGAGCGATTTTTTTGCGAAATTTACGTTTTAGAAAGCCGAACATTCAGTTATTAGTTTTGATTATCGAGTTGACTTTCACTATTTTAGTCGTATAAAACCGAAAAAGCAGAGATGGTGCTTTGTGCTATCCCTGCTTTTTCGGTTTTGAGAATTTCTGAAAACAACCGATCAAAAGCGGTATCCTGAGTATATCTAAGCTAAACATTTCGCAATATATTAAGACCAAAAATGCACGAGACGGATTTTCGTAGCAGTCTTCAGCCAGAAGGCGATCGCAGACTCAAAACCATCATGGCGCTAACCATTGTCTATGCATTGACAGTTGGTTTACATTTTGTGGCTTGGAGCCAATGGGTACTTTTAGGATTATTTAGTATTCAGGCTTTAAGACTGATTTTCGCATCACCATTACCTGCGATCGCACTCGATTCTGAGCAAGAGTTACCATTTTTCTCGTTACTTGCTTCAGCCAAAAATGAAGAAGCGGTAATCGCTAACTTGGTAAAGAACTTGTGCCAGTTAGACTATCCGAGCGATCGCTTTGAAGTCTGGATTGTTGATGACAATAGCAGCGATCGCACTCCTGAAGTACTAGCGATGCTGAAACAGAAATATCCACAGCTAAAAACTCTACGGCGCGAAGATGGCGCTCAGGGCGGTAAATCTGGAGCCTTAAATCAAGTTTTGGCACTGACTAAAGGCGATATTATCGGCG
>JAYTWB010000407.1:0-2407 GCA_043743655.1 Cyanobacteriota bacterium
AAATCTTCACGCCAATTTGCACCGAAATAAAACAACATATCGAGTTCTAGACTCTTTTCGCGCCATAGCTCACGATAATAGAGCTTTCCTAAAACTGGATCATTTTTATGGGCTTCAAACTCGGCTTCAAGTGCTTTGTAAACAAAGTAAAGGTTACCAACGAGTCTGCTATAGGAAGTCTTGTCAACTACCCCTTTTAAAAAACATTTAATAAAATCGGTACTCTCAGCCGCCGAATGAGATTTTTGTGTACCTACACGCAAAAGTGTTGCTAAACCTTGACTCATGGGTTCTCCTAAATCTTTTAAACAAAAATAGTGATAAAAATAAAAATATTAAAACTATTAATTAAGAATATTAAATGTTTAACTTTGACTTTAAATCTTGCGAAGTTGGGGCAAGATTAAAGTATATAAGCCAATGCATAGAAAAATTTCTAGTCTGTAACAAAATTTCATCTACCACCACTCCCATATAATGTAGATACGATTTCTCGATTTGTATCAATGGCTAGTGTCCACCGTCACAAATTAGAGTGTAATCAAGCTAGCTTGAAGAGGTAACACATCTTGGTTTTGAGCGGATACGAATACTTACTGGTATTCATCATCGTTTGTACGCTAGTCCCCCTATCGGGACTGGGACTGTCGGCTCTGTTAAGCCCAAAACAATCTGGAGCTGCAGGTCGTACGACCTACGAGTCTGGCTGTGAACCCATTGGCGGCGCATGGATACAATTTAATATTCGTTATTATATGTTTGCGCTCGCCTTCGTCATATTTGACGTGGAAACAGTATTTTTATATCCCTGGGCTGTCGCATTTAGCAAACTAGGCTTGCTAGCTTTTGTGGAAGCACTTATTTTTATTAGCATTCTTGTATTAGGTCTAGTCTACGCTTGGAGAAAAGGAGCATTAGAATGGTCATGAAAGCTGAAAAGGTGGCTCTGGACTTCAGTATTGAAGACCAAACGCAGCGCCTCATTAACCCTGCCGCTACGCCTCAAGTCACTCAGGACTTGTCAAATAATGTCGTTTTAACAACTCTCAACGACTTATACAATTGGTCGAGAATGTCGAGCCTTTGGCCAATGCTCTACGGCACTAGCTGCTGCTTTATTGAGTTTGCGGCAATGATTGGGTCAAGATTTGACTTTGATCGCTTTGGTTTGTTACCTCGTTCTAGTCCTCGTCAAGCTGACCTGATCATCACCGCGGGTACAGTGACGATGAAGATGGCTCCTGCGCTTGTTCGTCTTTATGAACAAATGCAAGAACCGAAATATGTAATTGCCATGGGCGCTTGCACGATTACGGGCGGCATGTTTAGTACTGACTCTTACACCACAGTTCGCGGTGTGGATAAGTTGATTCCTGTTGATGTGTATATTCCGGGCTGTCCTCCTCGCCCTGAAGCAATCATGGACGCAATTATTAAGTTGCGGAAAAAGATTGGCACGGAAGGATTTAAAGAGAGAGCTAATCTCGATCGCACTCATCGTTATTATGCGATCAAGCATGAAATGAAGGTGGTCAGTCCGATCTTGACAGGGCAGTACTTAGAGATGCCTAGTCGCATGTCTCCACCTCTAGAGTTAGTCCAGTCTGGGCTTCCATTACCCGCTTTGCAAATGGCTCAGAAGGAGGTAGAGACAGTTGGCAGATAATCAATTAGAAAATCAAGAAGCCGCCTTAGCGACAACCGAAGTAACGGCGACTGTCTCGCAGTGGTTGACTAGCAATGGCTTTGAGCATGAGTTTTTGGGCTTGGATAAGCAAGGCGTGCCGATTTTGAAGGTTGAGCGTCAGTTTTTACTGCCTTTCTCGACTGCACTCTATGCTTATGGCTTTAACTACATGATGTGCCAATGTGGTTATGATGCTGGGGCTGGTGATAGTTTGGTGAGTATGTATCATCTTGCCAAGCTGACTGATGATGTGGTTAATAATAGCGATCGCTTTGAGGAAGTACGAATTAAAGTATTTCTACCGCGCACCGATCCGACCTGTCCATCGGTTTACTGGATATGGAAAACCGCTGATTGGCAAGAGCGCGAAACCTTCGATATGTATGGCATTATCTACGAAGGGCATCCTAATCTAAAGCGGATTCTAATGCCCGAAGATTGGATCGGCTATCCGATGCGTAAGGATTATGTCACTCCAGATTTTTATGAGTTGCAAGACGCATATTAGACAAAGAAGCACCCAGTGGGTGCTTCTTTGTCTTTAAATCAAGATGATTTTAGAGGATTGCGTAATGGCATATAGCGATTTTGATCTTAAGAAGGTTAAACAACAACTTCGTATCAATTTAATCGAGAAAGAGAATCTATTTTCTGATACTAAGGGCTGCGAAATTACTGCGTATCTAAAAGAAACTTTAGCTGAAAATATTCCTCTAGCAC
>JAYTWB010000408.1:0-3057 GCA_043743655.1 Cyanobacteriota bacterium
CAGCGATCGCGGTCAGGGGAATGTAGTTGGGATGGACTAAGAGAAATAGTTGACCAGAAAGCCAAAGTTTGGTGAGGACAATTCCCCAAGCAGCGATCGCACAAGCCTCTAGCCAGGGTAGAAATCTCTGTGCATAATTCTGCCAGTAGGTAATAGGACTAGTCGATTTAGATGGCATAAGTTAAAAACCAGTAAATTGCAAGGAGAATATGATGCTTTGAGGTTGTGCGGCATTTCCTGAAACGTTTGGAGAAACTAATTGTGTCGCCCATTCTAGTCTGGCGCGCAAGGTTGACGTAGCTTCCCATCGTAAGCCTAATCCTGTGCTAGCCAAGAATCCTGAGAAGCTATTGGGATTATTGCTCCATACATTGCCAGCATCAATAAATGGAACGACTTGAATTAGCCCGATCACATCATTTCGCAATAATGGCAACCGCACCTCTATTGTACCAACGACACCGTTGTCACCCGTATATAAATTTTGACGGTAACCGCGAACTGTATCTACACCGCCAATGCCAAATTGCTCAGTTGGTAATAGTGAGTTGCTAGTTAGTTGAGTTCCCAATCGAAATACAGAGATGGTATCTTTTTCTAAAGCTTGCACCCACTGAAACTGTCCTTGCCAACTTAAGAATCTGCCATCGGTTCCTAAATCATTAACTGTTGCTCCAAGAGTTCCCAGCCCCAGATTAAACTGCGATCGCGCCGCTAGGACTCGGTTATTAGTTCGTTCGACCCATTCTTGACTAAACCGTAAAGCATTTACAACTGTGCGACCATTTTCGGCACCCACCGAAAAAGAGAAGGGAATATCGCCAAGCAAAAAATCACGGCTCTCACGCCGTTCAAAATCTAATCCTAGAGATAGCTCACTATTAGGATTACGAGATATGAAATATCGATAGCCAATTGCCAAAGCTTGGGATCGGCTATTGATATCAATTGATGAGAATGGTTTTTCAATAATGCGACTGGTATTGTAATTGTAACGAAATTGCAGTTCATCTTTGACATTGAGAGGTAGATCATAGCGAATTCCATACTTGCGGGTTCCCTCACTACCACCGACATCAATGTTTAGCGTGTCTCCTAAGCCTGTCAAATTACGATAGCCCAATGAGCCGTATAAGCCTAATGAGCCGACACTGGGAGATTCACGGTTTTCTAGTGTTAGCGAACTTATCCAAGGATTACTTTCTTTGAGTTCTATTTCTAAAACGCTACGTCCGACAGTGCGACCTGATTTGAGTTCGGCGCGAATTGAACTAAATAATGGATTGAGTTGCAGAAGTTGTAATCCTGATTCTAGATTACGGATATTAACTGGACTTGTGCCTGCTTCAGCAACTCGCGATCGCACATAGTTTTCTTGCAATCGTGACAATCCACTAATCTCAATTCGTTCCAATTCACCTTCGACTATTTGAATAGAGATGATGCCATTTGTGAAGTCTTGCGATTGTACGGGTAGAAATGCGCCTGAAGTTAGATAACCGCGACTGACATAAAAATCGGTAATTATCGCTCGAATTGCTAATAAATCTTGAATTTTGGCAGTTTTTCCTAAGTAAGATGCGACTGCTTGCTGTAGTTCCGCTTCCGAAAAAATCGTACTACCTAAGACTTTAATCTCCCGCACGATTACATCTGCTTCAGGTAATTTAGAAGGTATAGATGATGGTGCGAGTTGCCTTTCTGGCAATTTGATTTGTGGCGATTTACTTGGATCAGGTTGAGGAGATAGAGATTCAGGTAATGTGGGTAATTGATTTGCTGGTGCAGAGAGGGATTGGGCTAAACTAGGCAAAATATTAGACAAACCCATTACACCCATTGCTAGGGTTAATAAAATCGCGAGTCTATACCTTACTGTCACCAATTTATTCAAAGCAATTTATTCAAAGTGCGATCGCTAAAGCTTCATTATAGGATACCGTAAAGAGTAATTACTATCATAAATTGATACAGATTATTTATGGGTAAACAATGGATAGGAGAATTAGAATTAGAATTTGCCAAACGCAATCAGCAAACTCTAATTATGCGTAGTTATGCTGTTGCGCCTTATAAAGTGCAGCGATCGCTTTATCCCGAAGGCGAAGAGGTTTGTCATTGCATATTGCTACATACCGCAGGTGGTCTTGTGGGTGGCGATCGGCTCTCAGCCAAAATCCATCTCCAGCCGCATACTCAAGCTCTAATTACTACGGCAACCGCTAGCAAAATCTATCGTAGTAGTGGTGCCGAATCTATTCAAAATACAGATATTTGCATTGACGAAGGTGCGAGTTTAGAATGGTTCCCACAGGAAACAATCGTTTTTGCAGAATCGCAACATCGCCAAATAACAAGAATTGAGCTTGCTCCTTTGGCAACCTGTATGATGTGGGAAATTGTCAGGTTTGGGCGTACAGCACGCGGTGAAAAATTTCTAAATGGTAATTGGCGATCGCATACAGAAGTATGGCGTGACCAAATGCCATTGTGGATAGATAGGCAATATGTGCATGGCAATCTTGAAACTTTACAAAGTCCCAATGCTTTAAATGGATATGCGATCGCAGCTAGTTTTGTTTTTGTCGGCGCAAATGTTGGGTCAGAGTTAATTGCTCAGATACGTTCTACTTGGGAGCAGGGGCATTATCAAGGAATATCAGGCGTAACGCGATCGCTATCAGGTATAGTTTGTCGTTATTGTGGTGACTCATCTAGCGATGCGCGTAAATGGTTTCAGCAAATTTGGCAGCTTTTGCGTGTATCCTATAAAAATAGAGTGATATCTGTACCTAGAGTTTGGTAACTATTCATGCAGCTTACGCCTCAAGAAAAAGATAAGTTATTGATTTTTACAGCTGCACTCTTGGCAGAACGGCGCAAAGCTAAAGGATTAAAGTTAAATTATCCCGAAGCGATCGCCTTTATCACCGCCGAGATTATGGAAGGAGCGAGAGCAGGTCGTACTGTTGCGGAATTAATGTCCTATGGGGCAACTCTGTTGAGCCGCGATGATGTGATGGAAGGTATATCAGAAATGATTCATGACGTGCAGGT
>JAYTWB010000409.1:0-2506 GCA_043743655.1 Cyanobacteriota bacterium
AATAAATTTGCGATACGCTATGTACCTCGCCTTGAGATTCTAGATGGACTTCATTAGCCAAAGCCTCAGGCGATCGCCATAACAAACGTCCGAGGGCAAAATCTAATTTTGCTTCTAATGCGGGAAAAATCTGCTGGTATTCAACTCGCAGCTCACGTCTGGCAAGTTCTAATTCACTATAAGAAAATGATTCACGATTGCTATCAATTTTTAAATCTTGCAAGAACAAGGGAATCTGAGGATTTTCCGCAATATCCAACAATTGCGCTACTTGCTGATGCACTTTGTAGTTTAGCTCAATCGAAGACAAGCTAAATTTGATGGGCGGAGCTGCCAAACTTGCTAACTCAGGAGCCGTGATCAAAAAATGCTGAAGTTCACGATCGCTGAGCCAGAGAACAACGGGACATTTGAGTTGCTGCTTCAGGCGATCGCGAAATAAATTAGCATCAAGGAATAAATTTTCAGATTTGCCATTTTTGGTTTGTCCTAGACACATCAGAGCAGGAATCTGAGCTAAAACCTCTTGCGGGTGCTCTTGCCAGAGAGTCTGTAATTTTTCATACAAAGTCTCGTCAGACTCAGTCCAAGAGATTTCTCGACAATTTAAGCCTGTTTGCGATGCTAGGGCAGTTAATATTTTTTGTCTGAGACAGCGATAGTTACAGTTGACAACAATCAACGAAAAACTTCCCTGAAATAGGTTGATCGCTCTAGCCAAAATATCTAGCGATCGCACATTGAGGGAATGACTGAGGGGATTTATGTCTTGCAAATGCCTGATCGATGCATCGACCTGAATCACTTGTTTTGGTTATTTCGTAATCTACATAGACATATTAGCTCAGACAGATCAGTTCGGACAGATTAGCTCAGCCCTAGAACCGCTACAATTATTAAGAATTGTTATCGCATTTAACTAGGCTCTTCCAAATCTATGACTGAATTCGCTACTAAGCTTGCTGAGTCACTTCAGCCAATTTCTGATCAATTCAAATCTTTAAACATTCCTGCCCCAGTTACGCATTGGGGACATCCATTTTTTATGGCGATCGTTATTTTGGCGATGGGATCGTTTGTGGCGATCTCAGGATGGCGCGGACGCACATCAATAGATACTGAAGTTGCGGTCAAAAACAAGGCTGATCATCGCAAAGTTGCCCCGTTGATGACGACATTCTTAGCGATCGGATACACAGGCGGGTTGTTGTCTTTGGTAATGCAGGGCAAGCCATTGCTAGAGAGTCCACACTTTATTACGGGGTCAGTCGTACTGACCTTGTTGGCGATCAATGGCACGATTTCGTTGACTGGCTTTGGTGGAAACCAGCCTTTTCTTCGCAATGCTCATGCTTATTTAGGTAGTGCGATCGTGGTGCTGTTGGTGGCTCATGCTGCCCTAGGACTTAAGCTCGGTCTATCTATCTAGATCAATTTATCGCAAATCAAAAGCAATCAGGAGCAGAGACGCAAAGCGTCTCTGCTCCTGATTGCGATCCAAACCCAGATGAGTTAGTATTTGCGGTAACTAAGCACACTTAACCCGCGATCGCCAAATATGGAAAACTGGGAGTTTTTGTTACAACGCAAAGGTGACAAGTCCTGGTTGCCCCTCGAGTCTCCAACTGTCGAGATTTTGGAAGGGCAGTACAGACTCGCTGCGCGCTCTGATGGAGCGAATCAGCTAGTTGCGATCGCGATCGCCTACCGCCCCCTCGCCGATATCCATCATCAACCACTCCAACAAAAAATCGCGAAACGGATTAGCCACGATGGCTTGTTGATCGTGATGCCCTATACCAATTTTGTCCCGGGGCTATGGCAAATTGAGTGCGATATTGACTGCGATCGCGCCGAAGAATCGACCAGCAGCGAGAATCTCGCACCAAAAAAAAACGTCAAGACGGTCAAGTTTGATGTAATTCCCATCTCTTCAGAAGCTGGCTCAGAGTGGCAATATAGCGAGCCTGAAGATGAAATAATCCCAGCTTCTATGCATACTAATGCGCTAGGAATAGACCAAACTGAGCCAAGTCCACTTAGCTACAGTTCGCCGATCTTAGACATCGCCGAGCAGCGATCAACTGAGCTTGTGCAGTCTATGTTTGATGATTTTTTCGATGATGAACCCCATGATCAACTTGATGAGCAAGAGAATCTCTCCGCACAAGCAAATCTAGATAACAGCTCAGAAACTACTGCGCCACAGGCTCTTGCCACAGCCCTAAATACGCCACTGCCACGGGTTCTACTTCGCTTGCAACAGCCACAATATCTGGTTAATGAAGATAATAGTTTCATGCTTACGGGAGAAGCGTATACCAATGGAGAAATTGAAGTTACGCTGAAAGACCCACAGACTCTCGATGTGATCGTGAATGTGCGCTATGTTGCTATTGGGGCAGTTCCATTCGCTTATCAAGTGAGCGTACCGCCGCCATCTGAGATTCAAGTTTTGATTGGTGAGGTAAAAATCTATCCACAGCAAAACTTTGAGCAGGATGAT
>JAYTWB010000410.1:0-3292 GCA_043743655.1 Cyanobacteriota bacterium
CCTCAGATCAAATATTAGCAATACAAATATTAAACACTTGACAAACATTTGATTAAATATTTGTAGTAGTCAAAGAATTTACCAATGATGGACTCAAAGGGCTACGAGGCTAGCCATATAGAGCATCATACCCGTTAAAACACGACAGACTAATACAAATAGTATACAAATAGTTAGTAAATCAGATACGGCTGTGCGTGTACGCTATCTAATTCATTGAGTTTTATTCTATTCACATTCAAGAGTGTCGCGAGTTAATCTCTTGGTCGTAGGGTTTTGACCTTTTGCCAATTTACAAAGCTTTAGACGAACTGGGGCGCGTAAATCTACGTCTGTAAAGTCGGCTCCATCAATTTTTACATCATTAAAGGATGTACCGTAAGCAAATGAGCCTTCAATCACCGCATTAGTTAAGTCGGCTTTATCAAGACGAGCATTATCAAGGGTGCTATAGCTAAGATTAGCGCCTGTCAGGTTGGCTTCTTTCATATTTGCGGCAAAGAAACTCACACCCCTAGCATCGACATTTACGAATGAGGTATTCCGCAAGTCAGATTCATTGAACTGATAGCCTAAGAGCGATCGCCCTGAAAAGTCTGCGCCTTCTAAAAAAGCTTTCACATATACATCAGCGAATACAGGCTGGCTCCCCACCGCCAAAGCAAGAGCTAAGCACAGTAAGAAGTTGATGGCTCTAAAGATAAAGTTGACCATAAGATTGCCTAGAAGGTTGCGTAGAGTAAAGTCGGTGATTTTCATGATTTTATATTATTTATTATTGAACTTATGACAAAACAAATCGGCGATCGCGGAGAAGTCTTAGTCGCGCAACTTCTAGAAGCTAATGGTTGGGAAATCTTGGCAACCCAGTGGCGCTGTCGGTGGGGCGAGTTAGATTTAATCGCTCGCGATCAGCAATGGTTACTGTTTATTGAAGTCAAGACCAGAAGCGAGCATAATTGGGATATAGATGGCAGTATGGCGATTACTGCCCAAAAACAAGCCAAGATTATTAAGGCTGCTTCTATATTTTTAAGTCAACATTCACATCTAGCAACCCTTGCTTGTCGATTTGATGTGGCGCTAGTAAGACGAACTACGCGCACTCAGACAAGTCGATTAGGATCAGAATTTTTGTTAAAAAGCTATATCGAACAAGCTTTTGTTACTTAATCTTCTGTCTAATTTTCACAAAAGATTCTCTGGTTTTGATCAATCGGTAATGAACATTTATCTGTTAGTCCTAAAGCCTCAATATATTTAGGAACAGCTTGATCAACTGTGTAATGGAGTTCTAATAATCTTCGCGCATTCTTGCCCAGCTTTTCTTGGATATTTGGATTTAGGGTCAGCCAGCAAATGTAATCGGCTAAGCCTTGAGCGTCACCATTATCAAAACATTCTCCACAATTACCTTCATTGACAATTTCGCGTAAATAATTATCTTTAGGACAGATTACGGCTACAGGTTGTGCTGATGCTAAGATGCCATACATTTTTGATGGTGCGATCGTATCGCCAACATTCGGCAAAATACTTACTAGCGAGAGATCGCAGGCAGTTAAGGAAAATGGCAAAACTTCCTTGTCTTGATATGGCAATTGCAAGACATTAGAGAGATCGCCTGAAGCGATCGCTGACTTAATGACTTGTGACCCCACACCATTGCCAATGAATACAAATTTGATGTCAGTACGATTATTAAGCAGTTGCGCGCATTCTAAAATTGTTTGACTATCATGGCAACGCCCCAAGTTACCCGAATACAGCACCACAAAGCAGTCAGTTAATCCATACTGCTTAGCAAACCAATTTTCTGACTTGGCTAGGGGCAGAATAAATTTAGGGTCAGCCCAGCTATGAATTACATGAATCTTATCGGCGAGATGTTTATTCTTTTGAACTAATAGCTGCTTCATCGGTTCGCTCAGCACAATCAATGAGTCAGCCCTTAACCAGACTTTGAGATTTACAAATTCCCAAAATTTGACGATCCAATGATTAGGCGCAACTATGTTTAATCGAACTGCTACTTCAGGATAAATATCATAAATAATGCAGCTATAGGTGTGACCAAAAATCTTGTTGTAAAACCATCCGATCAGTCCTAAAAATGGTGGGGCAGAAGTTAAGACTAAATGAGAACCCCGAATCGCTTTATGCCGAAATTTAATCACGCAACGAATTAAGAATAAAATACTGCCAAAGAGTTTATTGCGAATACGCTTAGGCATGAGATGTACCGCACCAGTTCGCCGTACAGATACACCGTTATTGATCTCTTCGTGTTTTACATTGGTCTCTCTAAATGCATACCCTGGCATTCCTGTAAACACACTTACATCAAAACCCTCTTGAACTAACGCACCAGCTAGGTCATACACAAATTGTCCAGTTGCCGCATAGTCAGGTGGATAAAATTGAGTGATGATGCTAATACTTGTCTTCAAGTGTTTCTTCCTTGGCATTATTTCATTTGTTAGTTGTTCTTAGTCTTGTATTTTTCACAACTAGCGCCCCGTATCAAGATATTTTTTGTTTGGCGTGGTGATCAGCGATCGCCTACATCAATATAGAACACTGGAATATTAACTTGATTCATTGTTCCCATACATCACCTCAATACCGACTATAAGTGACTTTCGCTGCGTAGCATGCGTTTATAAGCAAGCCAACCTGAAGCGATCGCTACGATAAAAAATCCCACCAGAAATCTAATATGTAACACCATATCGTTACTGGTTAAACTTTTGCTGTTGGTTGAGAGCGCTGTAAATGCTTCGCTCATATGATAAACGGGATTGAATTGGGTAATTAAAAGTAAATCTTTAGATAAAAAAGTAGTTGGGAAAAATGCTCCCCCTAAAATTAACAGAGGTACTCCAACCGCTGCGACTAGAGAGTTCACATCTTCGGCTCTACGCGCAAATTTTGTGGCAAGTACAAATCCTATCCCCACATAAGAACCAATGCTAGCCAAGATTACTAAAATACCTAGCCCTAAAGAGCCACTAAAGCGGACATCCCAAAATGCGGCGACTGTATAAATAATCAGGGTTTGTCCGATACCGATCGCCGCATAGGCAAAGAAAATACCCAGAAAATAAGAAATTCCATTAATGGGCGAAATCAGTAATCGCTTGATGGTCAAGCTTTCTCGTTCAGAAACAATCGTAGACATTGTGCCACCTAGACAGCTAAAAAACAGTGCCGAGCCGATTAATGTCGCTGGAGCGGCAAGCTTAAAAGATTCCGCTGTTGTAATTTTTGAGCCTTCTGCCAATACAAACCC
>JAYTWB010000411.1:0-9387 GCA_043743655.1 Cyanobacteriota bacterium
AGGCTTTCGCCCATTGCGGAAAATTCCCCACTGCTGCCTCCCGTAGGAGTCTGGGCCGTGTCTCAGTCCCAGTGTGACTGGTCATCCTCTCAGACCAGCTACCGATCGTTGCCATGGTAAGCCATTACCTCACCATCTAGCTAATCGGACGCAAGCTCATCTACAGGCACTAAAGCTTTCACCTCTCGGCATATCCGGTATTAGCAGTCATTTCTAACTGTTGTCCCGAACCTATAGGTAGATTCTTACGCGTTACTCACCCGTCCGCCACTAAATCCGAAGATTTCGTTCGACTTGCATGTGTTAAGCATACCGCCAGCGTTCATCCTGAGCCAGGATCAAACTCTCCATGGTGTTTCTTCAATACTCAGCTCTCGCTTTTCTTTCCGAACTTCGTATCTTGGGTTTGACTTTTTTAAGCTTTTCGCTTATCCTGTCGGATAGCTAGTTATTTCTCAATAATCTAGTCTTTTTTATGCTTTTGACGAGGTTTATTGGTTTCTTAAAGCTTTCAAACTATTTGGTTGTCTAGGTTCTTGGCACTCCCTCTCGGGTTGGGTTCGCTTCGCTTTCGCTCGTCTCTCCCTTCAGCGCTTTACTAAGTTATCCTGATTTCAATTCCTTGTCAACCCCTTTTCTAAACTATTTTTTGACCTGCTCTTCCTATAGTCTTCTATCCCTTCCTACGTAACGATCATACCCTCTGCGGTTACGGCTCCGCTTGAGGTAACGCTGCTTCAATTGACGATGTAGGGTGAGGCGATCGCTTGAATTTGCCCTGATCGCACTAGGGCTTGATAGATAAAAGCAGCGACTTCAGCTCTGGTTGCTGGTTGATTAGGATTTAAGAGCTTAAGGTTTGGGTAATTGACGACCATGCGGTTTTCGGTTGCGGCAGATACACTGTTGAGAGCGTAGCTAGGAATAGTGGCGGCATCTGAGTAAGTCTGCAAGGTTGTGCTAGTAGGTTTGGTTGGAGCAAAGCCTAGCCCGTTAGCTAGGGAAACAAGAATTTGGACACGCTGAATATTTTCACTTGGCTTAAATACATTGCCAGGGTAGCCAGACATAAAGCCAATGGTATAAGACTTTTGGATGGCGGGAGCAGCCCAATAAGTTGCAGCAACATCAACAAAGTTTACGTTGCTGCGGATGGGAGTTTTGTTGATGGCTTGGTTGAGCATGGCAGCAAATTGCGCTCTTGTAACGGGATCATTAGGGCGGAAAGTGCCGTCAGGAAAGCCTTTAATGATGTTCCGAGTAGCTAACTCTTGGATGAAGGTTTGTGCCCAATAATTGGAGGGAACATCTTTGAAGGCAACTTGAGAAGTTGGAGTTGCAGGTGTGGATGGAGGTGTGAGCGGGGACGTTGATTGGACAAATTCGATCGCGCCTTGAATACGTTTAGGATCGGCTTGGTTACCGATCGCTACAACTTTTACGCCAGAGGCATTGTTAATATCGGTTTGCTTGTTATTTTGAAAAATATTTTGTCCAAAGCTAGCGGTTGTACCAAGATCAACCGTGGGTTGACCGTTGCGATCTTTGAGGATAACTAGTCCATTTTCTTGGTTATTGGCAATAAGATTATTGCGAAATGTGGGGGTGGATAGATTGGAGACAACGATACCGCCGCGATTATTAATAATCCGATTGGAGATCACAGAAACTTGTGATTTCTGCCCGATCGCTAAACCGAAGCCTGTATTATCAAAGGTATTAGACTGGATTTGTCCTGTGGTTGTACCGAGAACGGAAATACCATTTGCCCCGTTTTGGGTGAAAATATTGCTGATCACATTGGCTGAGGTTGCACCTGTTAGGAAGACTCCGTCATGATTGGAGTTGATAAAGGTGTTGTTGGTAATTACAACGTTTTGAGCAGATTCTAGCCATAGGGCATAACCCCTAGTATTTTTATTGGTGAGGGTAATACCTTCGATGCGAGAGCCACTGTCTGCAAGCATGGCAATATTTTGGTTTGCAAAGGTGGGGCTGATGAAACGATCGCCGCCTGAGATGATGACCTCTGCGCCTTGATTAGCAGGATTACCACGCAAAGTTATGCCTGCGGGAATTTTGATTGGGAACTGTTCGCCAGTTTCGGCAGTGTAGTTGCCATTAGCTAGCTGAATGATTGTGCCGCTTTGAGGATTTTTCTTGATAGCGGCGGTTATTGACCGCAAGGATTGATCGGCTGAAATACCTGAATTAGTATCTGAACCATTGGGAGCGACAAATATGATTGTGTTGGCTTGTGCAAGTTGGGTAGTATTCAGTAATGAACGAGATAAATTGATGTTTTGGGCGATCGCTGGCTCTATTGATTTGGCAATTTGTGGTAGACCAAGTGTGAGAAGAAATGCAAGTCCCAAAGATGTTCTTAAAAATGACATGAAGTTTTCCTCTACAATTTATTTAAGTATCGAGTCTCGAATTATTTAAGTCTTGAAATATGTCGAGCTTGACGCGAAGTGCCTCAAATAGTTTCTTGAGATACTTCGTGTGCGCTCGATTCCAAAACTTCAAATCAATATACATCCAAGTTTCAATTTTGTTTTGACCCGATTGAGGTATCTGTGAGTTCACTTCCTGTTCCGTCTCATATCCATTACGAGCTTTTACTTCAGTTGCTAGAGCGTCAGACTTTACCTGCCTTGCATGGTGAAATGAAGCAGCCACATCTTGCAGCCAAATTAAATGTATCTAGAGAACATCTTCAAGCAGCAATTATTAATTTACGCAAGGCTTTTGCTTTGCAAAAGCAAGTTGAAGATACTTGTGAATATCACGGCATTAAAGTCTCTTATCGTTGGTCATTGAGTGAATCAGAGCAAGAGATGGGGCGATCGCTAAAAGATATCTCTGGTACGCAACCAAATTTAGATTAAAACCCAAAGAAAGCAGACGCGTAGCGTCTGCTTTCTTTGGGAGGTTGTTACAATATATGAAGATTTATTTATATATTCTATGGTTGAGGATTTATGGTTCAGGCTGCATCAGCTACTTTTTCGCGTGAAGATTGGCAGAAAGGATATGAGTCTTTGCGGACTGAGCAAGCTTATTGGATTGATGATGTTGAGGGGCAGATACCAAAAGAGCTGGAGGGAACTTTATTTCGGAATGGTCCTGGACAGCTTGATGTTAATGGTGAAAAATTTGGACATCCGTTTGATGGCGATGGGATGATCTGCGCGATCGCATTCAAAGATAGCAAAGCACATTTCGTAAACCAATTTGTGAAAACACCTGAATTTTTGGCTGAGAAAAAAGCAGGAAAAATTTTATATCGTGGCGTGTTTGGGACGCAGAAAGCTGGGGGCTGGCTGAGTAATATATTTGATTTGAAGAATAAGAATGTCGCAAATACAAGTGTGGTGTATCAGGGCGGCAAATTATTGGCTCTGTGGGAGGCGGCACTTCCTTATGCGCTTGATCCAAAAAGTTTAGATACGTTGGGTTTAGAAACTTTTGATGGGAAGTTAAAGGCAGGGCAAGTTTTTACAGCGCATCCGAGGCGGGATGATCGCACGGGGGATTTGTGGGGATTTGGAGTCCAGCCTGGTCCTAAATCTACAATTTCGATTTATAAAGTAAATGATCGGGGTGAATTATCAACGGAGTCGCAGGTAAAAGTTTCGGGCTTTTGCTTTTTACATGATTTTGCCTACACACCGAGTTATCGGATTTTTATGCAAAATCCTGTATCTTTTAATCCTTTGCCATTTGTGCTGGGACTCTCAACAGCTGGGGAATGTATTGAACTCAAGCCAAATGCCCCAAGTCAGTTTTTGATAATTGATCGCGAAGGTAATTTGCAAACTATCGAAACCGATCCTTGTTTTGTGTTTCATCATTGCAATGCTTATGAAGAGGGTGATGAAATTATTTTGGATTCGGTTTGTTATCCTGACTATCCAAAGTTGGAGCCAAATACGGATTTTCGGAATATTGATTTTGATCAGGTGATTGCAGGTCAGCTATATCGGTTTACGATTAATCGCAAACTCAGCACCGTGAAACGCGAACTGATCTTAGAACGCTCTTGCGAGTTTCCTGTAGTGCATTCGCGCTGTGTGGGGCAGAAGCATCGTTTTGCTTATATTGGCGCGATCGCCCAATCATCAGGTAACGCACCTTTGCAAGCGATCGCTAAGATTGATTTTGAGACTGGCAAGCAAGAATTTCATGATTTTGCACCGCGAGGTTTTATCAGTGAACCAATTTTTGTGCCACGCGATCGCCATGCGGATAATGCTGAAGATGATGGATGGGTATTATTATTAGTTTTTGATGCGATCCACAATCGCTCCGATTTGGTGGTTCTTGATGCTCAAAATATTTCATCTAATCCTATAGCCACGTTACATTTAAAGCATCATGTACCTTATGGGTTACATGGTAGCTTTACTCACGACCTCTTCTAAAAAAAGCGGCGCAAAGCGCCGCTTTTTTTAGAAGAGGTCTAGTGGAAAATGTCCATGGGTTCCGCTATAGCCATCGGTAAAATCTGTATGCAAAGATATTAATACACCCCGATATGTACCTTTATAATTATCAATATGATATCGGCGACTGCGGGGATTGTATTTGATATATACACCGTCAGCGATCGCCGTTAAGTCTGACTCTGGCAATTCATAGCGAAAATGAGCAGCATAATTTTGCAATGCTCGAAGGGCCTCATGGGTCGTTTCCGCACAGACCCCAAAAATGTGATAATCAGCTTGTCTGGTTAAGTAATCTAGGGCTTTGCAAATTTGAGATCGGCGTTCAGACGTTGCAGTTTTTATATCTAAGTCGCTTAGTTCCCAGAGAACGCGCTCAGCATCAGCGATGGTTAAGTTATTGCTCATGGGTTACAAGGTTAAGAGAGAACTAAATTGTATATGAATATTAATGAAGAAATCGCCCGCTTGCGCGATCTCCTGCCAGCCTCTTGGCGCATGACAACCTCAATTAAATCTAAGCCTGAGCAATCTAAACCGATCACAAGCTTGCCTATCTTGCCATGGCAAAAAGGGACGCAAATAAACATAGATTTTCGGTTGTGGCGGCAATTGCCTGAAGCCCAGAGAGATATGTTGTTGTTGTATGAAGTAAGCTGGCGACAACAAACTAAATGGTTGCAAACAGGTTCTTATCAGGGTGTAGCTGCGATCGCAATAGTTGGCGGCATCATCGAAACAGTGCAAGGTGATGTCACTGGAATTGCGATCGCGCTACTGCTAGGCACGGTTGGAATTAATCAAATCTTGCGTACTAACAAAAGTTCACAAGTGCAAGTCCAAGCTGATAACGAGGCAATCGAGATTGCACAAAAACGAAATTATAGTCAAGTTGAAGCGGCTAGAGCCTTGCTCGAAGCAATTCCTGGGATTGCAAGATTAATGGGACGCAATACGCCTGAGTTTATAGAACTAATTCGTTGTCAGAACTTAAAGGCGATCGCAGGTTTATCAAAAACTACGATCCCAGATAAGATATAGCAAGTTGCGAAGAATAAAAGCATCGTCACGTTACCTTCATTATCTAAGTTTTCTATGCTAAAATTCATCACTTTATAGGACTTAAATATGCTGATATTCGGCGCATTTACTCCTCAAAATAGAAGGGTCTCATATGGGTAGTTGTAGAAATGCGCTAGAAGAGCTAGTGATCGAGGAAGCGGAAGCACAGTACAAGAGACTGGGTGCTGATGTAAAGAAGCGGGTGGATTTAAGCGAAGTGATTGGCTATACACTAAATCGCCTACCACCAATGTATGCCACGACTCAACGGGGCTGGGTACAACAGCGGAAGAGAGCAGAACAAGAGCTAGGAGCATCGATCGCCAAAACTGTTCGGAATGGGTTTCTTAGTACACAAAGTGATGTGTTAAGACAAAGTGATCCAATTCCTGCACACGAACTGATTAGTCAGGCGCGATCGCTATCTAAGTTACGCAAGTTATTTAGTAAAGACTATCTCAAATGGAAAGATGTTCCAGAAATCGTACGAGATGCGATGAACTCTGGCTATTACCAAGGTCTTTCTAATGGGACGTATGTCAGCCTAGATCGGCGTAATTCTCTGATGGCTCGTAGTTATGCAGTTCGCCGCCGCCCTGTATCTTCAACTTTGCCCACAGCATCTAAGGGTTTCAGTACTGAAAAAGATATTTCGGCTGAGCTTAAAGATTTTGAGTCCTATATGTCGGGAACTGTCTATCGATATAGCAATATTCTAGAAGCTCTGGTGTCAGCCATCATTGAGCGCCGCGTCTTACGCCTTGATCAGACAATTCAGCAGAGAGTCAGTATTGATGACGTAGCGGCGTATGTCTTAAATCGATTGCCGCCGATGTATGCCACCAGTCGGCGTGGTATGCAAAGTCAGCGCCAAAGAATCAAGTCAGAGATGACAAATCAAATTATCAATATTGTCAAAGAAGCTTTAGTTAAGGTAATTCAAGCACCTGATCGAGCGTTGTCTCCATTGCCTTTTGAAAAATTTAATCTTGAACTAGAGGATACTTTAGTTCAACTGCGTGAATTAATTGGACGTAATGATATTACATGGCGAAATGTCGCTGAAGTTGTGGAAGAATCTTTAAAATCACCTAAAGCTGATTATCCAAATTGGCGTTCAAAACATGATGTCTAGTAAATTGAGCGCGCACATGAGGTCGCCCAAAATATATCCTCACTTTCTTGGTTGGGTGGTTTGAGAGGATGCGATCGCGTTAAGATCGTAGATAGTAACGGTAGTTGAAACCAGAATTAACCTAATTAATATGCTTAGCCCTATTTTGCAAACTAAGATTGAGAGCCAGATTAACAATAATAAAATCATGCTCTACATCAAAGGCACACCCCAACAGCCTCAGTGTGGATTTTCAGCAGCAGTAGTCCAAACTTTTAATGCGCTCGGACATCCTTACGAAACTGCAAATATTCTTGAAGATGGTGATTTACGAGTAGGTTTAAAGGAATTTTCTAGTTGGCCAACTTTTCCTCAAGTTTATGTTGGTGGTGAATTTTTGGGCGGCTGCGACATCGTGATGGAGTTAAGCCAACGTGGTGAACTCGCACAGATTGTCCAAGAGGCGATCGCAAACTAAACCAACCTAAATTAGCAAAGGTTCGTGAACTTTTAAACTTTTGTATGTAAACAATAAAAAAGGAGGGGTAATTTATAGACTACCTCTCCTTTTTTATCGTTTATTTGCGTTTAAAGAACTTTTTGTAACGCTCGTTTTGTTCTTGTCCATGCCCATGTACCTAGAGCAAGGACGATTACGCTCAAAGTAATCATGACAATCCGAAAACCCAAGAAGCCATTATCTTTACCACCAAATGAGCTAGTTGCAATATCAAGCGCCATCGCAGTCACCGCAAGAGGTAAACTTGCAGCAATATTTTCACTATTATTCAGCAATCCAAAAACTTTGCCGCGCATATTTTCGGGCGTATGTTCTTGAACTGTGGTTTGCATTGGAATCGCCACTAAAGCGCCGTTTACACCAATAAAGCAGCCAACTGCTAGACCTACCCACAAATTAGAAACAAAAGCAAACATAAACAGCCCGATCGCCATACCGATGAAACCAACAAAAGGCAAAGGACGATGAGCAAAGCGATCGCCAAACTGTCCCAAGAT
The DNA here is from genome assembly GCA_043743655.1 of Cyanobacteriota bacterium. Taxonomy (GTDB): domain Bacteria; phylum Cyanobacteriota; class Cyanobacteriia; order Pseudanabaenales; family Pseudanabaenaceae; genus Pseudanabaena. The sequence continues at coordinate 7,642 of JAYTWB010000411.1, forward strand.
AAATGCACCAACCGCTAAACCAACTCCCACTGAAGCGATAAAAAAACCAAAGTCATCACGATTATTAGTCACAACTTCAGCAAGGTTAAGCGATAGCTTTTGCATTGTTCCCAACACCGCATACAGCAGAGTTAGCTGAATCATCGCCCCACCGATCAAATGATTGTGATGCACATATTTAAAAGCATCTCGCAAATCAGTCCAAAGTCCTACACCTTCTTGTTTGGGGTGGATTATTTCATCTTTAGGTAAAGCAAACAGAACCAATCCCGACAAAATATATAAACCGCCCAGCAATATTTCACGACTATAAGAAACAGGAAATACTTTTGTGGTCAAGGCAAGTAGTGGAGAACCGATCGCAAAACCAACGATCAGCGAACCCACCATCGTGATTGTAAACAAGGCATTAGCTGGCAAGAGATCCGATTTGGAGACAATCAATGGAATCGCTGATTGTTCAGCTGGGGCAAAAAAGTTAGTGAGCGTAGAAATCACAAAAGTAATCACCAACAACATCGCCATCGATTGCGGTAAAAAGGGAATAACGAAAATACAAGCTCCCCGCAGAAAGTTACATAAGATCAGCACTTGACGTTTCGGATGCCAATCCACAAAAATACCCGCGATCGATCCTAGAAATACCGCAGGCAAAGTCATCGCAATCATAATTGATGACTCTCGCGTATTTACATCATTGACGTTACCCGCCACTGCCAAAGAAATAAGCAAAATAAGAACGACTTTATCGACTAACTGCGACAAAATTTGCGCGATCCACAATGCTAAAAATTTACGATTACGCAAAACGCTCAGGTAGCCCGCAGGAGAATTTAGATCGGGTTCAGGCATCAATTAAAGAAATCCATCTTAATAAATATTTTTTGTAATCATAGAATTTGTAAGTATAGAAACTATCGCTGTGATACTTCTATTTTTTCCTGTCGCTTAGTTTTCAGATCATTGCGATCGCCTTTATTTCTAGGAAATGAGCTTTTAGCAAATGGGATTACATCAGCAGCCGACATTTCCCGTGCGGAGCGAATCAACAAACCTGCGATAAATAAGCAGGACAAAGTCGAGCTGCCGCCATAGCTCAAGAACGGAAAAGGTAATCCCGTAGTTGGCAAAACTCCAGTTGCCACGCCAACATTTAAGATTGATTGCACCACAATCAATGATGTTGAACCAAGCGCAACCAAACGAACCACAGGGTCTTTGCATTTGTAAGTCACCGCTAGCCCAATTGTGCCGTAAATCAGCACCAAGAGCAGCAAACAAACCGCCCCAAACAAGCCAAATTCTTCCGCAAAAACCGCAAAAATAAAGTCCGTATACTGAATTGGCAAAAACAACTTCTGCTGCGACAATCCAAAACCAGTTCCCCAGAGACCACCTGAGCCGATCGCCATCAAACTTTGCACCAATTGATAGCCATCACCCGCCTGATCTTGCCAAGGATCAAGAAATGACATAATCCGCCGTCTCTGATATTCCCGAAAAGTCGCACTGGCGATCGCCACACAAGTTCCTAAAGCGGCGGTTCCGAAAAGCTGAAGACCAGGTAACCCTGCACCTAGAGCAATCAGCCAAAGTGTAATCCCACAGAGAGCCGTCACGCTCAAACTTGGCTGCATCAAAATGCCACCCAACACCAACAAAAACACAAATATCCAGCCAACTCGCGCTTTCCAATGTGTGCGGTTCCAATTCCCAAAAAGCTGTGCTGATTGCAGGATCTGAAAA
>JAYTWB010000412.1:0-4172 GCA_043743655.1 Cyanobacteriota bacterium
TATTGCAAAAACTATCAATCGCGGTCGCGATCGTCTTGATTATTGTTTACTGCTTAACTCTGCTATTTGCGATGAAAACTCATGCTTATCTGTATGATGTGGGCAAATCAGAGGCTGATGACATAGAAGTTGTAGAAGGTCATCCTCACAAGGTTAATCTCAAATTATGGATTACAGTTCTATTTAGTGTAACTTTGTTTGTAGCGATAGAATCTGAACTATTAGTTGGGACTCTAGAAGTTGCCACAGCGCAATTAGGCTTGACAGAGTTATTTACGGGCGTAATCTTGTTGCCGATCATTGGTAATGCCGCCGAGCATACAACGGCGATTACAGTGGCGATGAAAAATAAGATGGAGTTATCAGTATCAGTTGCCGTGGGATCGAGTATGCAAATCGCTCTGTTTGTCGCACCTCTATTGGTAATTATCGGTTGGTTTATGGGACAGCCAATGGATTTAAACTTCAATCCATTTGAACTGGTCGCGGTCGCAGTCGCAGTTTTGATTGCTAATTCGATTAGTTCGGATGGACGATCAAACTGGCTAGAAGGAACTTTGCTATTAGCGACTTATGCGATTTTAGGCTTTGCGTTTTATTTTCAACCAGTCTAAAGTCTGTCCATTATCTATCCCTATACGGGTTTCAGGTTGTCTATAAAAACTTGAAACCCGTACTTGAAACCCATACTTCAAAACCGTAGAGGTTAGTCGCTAACTTTACTACTCTGGTTAACTAATGCGGTTCATTACTGTGGATTAGTTTGACTAGGAATCATCACGATCGCCCAATAAGGAACATTGTTAGGATCAACCTCAGAAATTGGCTTGATCGTTTGATTAGGCATCGTGGCGCGTTCGATATATAGGGCGCGCGAAAACAATCCTAATTCTTCTAAAACTGATTTTACTTTAGCGAAATGTCTGCCGAGTTTGATAATAATGGCCGCATCTGCAACTGCTAGGTGATCGCGCAGGATATCTGCTTCTAAAGTTGCGGGCATGATGCTCAAGACATCATTGCGATAGGTGAGAGGAGCGCCGAGCATCGCGGCACTAGCAAAAGTAGAAGATATCCCTGGAATAACCTCAGTATGGAATCTGTTCGATAGGCGATTGAAAATATACATAAACGAGCCGTAGAGCATCGGATCGCCTTCGCATAATACCGCCACATCGCGCCCTGCTTCTAAATGTTCCGCAATCTTTTCGGCCGCAATATCGTAATGAGGTTGAGAAGATCGCTCCACACTAAATGGCAGAGGCATCGGTACTTCGATCTGTTCAGGACGAATATAGTCAGCAACGATCGCTCTTGCTAAGACTTTACCGCTTTCCATTGTGGGATAAGCAATTACAGGCACTGAGGTTAAAATGCGATGCGCCTTGAGCGTCAAAAGTTCTGGATCACCAGGTCCGATTCCTAGCCCATATAGATTTCCTTTTGCTTTTATTTCGATTATGTTTTCCATTGTATTTTTGGTAGTAATTCAAAGATTGAGATAGGCGGCGCGAAGCGCCGCCTATCTCAATCTCTGGGTTTATATTTCATTTTCCATTGCTAAGGCATTCAAGGCGGCGGCGCACATTGCGCTCCCCCCGCGCCGACCATGAATGGTCAAAAAGGGGATACCACGACTATTTTCCGCTAATGCGGCTTTTGATTCGATCGCACCGACAAAACCAACAGGGAATCCTAGTATAACGGCTGGTTTGGGTAAACCTTGATCAAGCATTTCTAGTAATCTAAATAATGCGGTGGGTGCATTGCCGATCGCCACAACTGCGCCACCAATATGCGATCGCCATAGTTCTATGGCAGCAGCCGATCGCGTATTACGGATTTGTTTAGCAAGTTCTGGGACTTCAGGCTCATTTAGAGTACAGATCACCGAGTTATTTGCGGGTAAGCGCTTGCGGGTAACACCGTTAGCAACCATCTGCGCGTCACAGATAATATTCGCGCCATTTTTGAGCGCGGCTCTAGCGATTTTTACCACATCTTCAGAATAGGCAAGATCGTCCACAATATCAGTCATGCCGCAAGAATGAATTAAGCGCACCGCAACTACCTCTAAGTCTGGGGGCAAAATCGATAAATTTGCCTCGGCACGAATTGTGGCAAAGGATTTGCGATATATTTCGTTGCCATCACGGATGTAGTCAAGCATGGTCAAGTACAAGTAATTTTTGGAGTTCTTGAAGGTTATATCTATTTATAAATTCGCTAAAGTTCTGTTCAGAATTTTGACGCTGATTTTGATAGATATTTAGTAATCGTTCAATTAGAGCAGGTAAATCTTGGGTCGAGTATTCTGGGTATAGTTCTCGTCCAAAGCTTATATCTCCAGCGCCGATATAAACTTGATAGGCTTGAGAATTTTTGCTGACTAAAGCAATATCACTAGAATGGTGTTGAGCGCAAGATTTCTCACAACCCGAAAAATGAATGTTAATCGGATGATCGAGTTTGATGCAGTTTTCTAAATGCAGAGCGATCGCCTTCGCATCTGTCTGTGTATCTGTTAGCGCTGACTTGCAGCCCTTTGAGCCAGAACAAGCGGCGATCGCCGCATAGGGATGATTCACGGAAATTTGTAATCCTAGATTGAAAATTTCTTGCGTTACCTGTGCGATTTTTGTTTCAGCAATATCGGTAATCAGAATATTTTGCCAAGATGTTAACCGCAGAGAGCCACCACCATGATGTTTTGCTAAATGTCCCAACCCTTGCAATTGCGGCGAAGTTAGTCTTCCTAAGGGAATGACAATACCAATATAAACAAGCCGTGATTGCTTTTGAGCATGAATCCCTAAATGTTTATACGCTCTTGTTCCCCTCTCCCCTAATGGAAGAGGGGCTAGGGGTGAGCGTCTTAATGCATAACCTAGTTGCTGTTCAACCAAATCCAAATACTTTTCTACACCCCAATCATGCAGCAGTTCTCTTAGTCGAGGTGGACGCGATCGCAAATGTGTTTTTTGAGCTAGCTCTGTATATTCACGACAAACATATTCACGATAAACTTCTGCTAAGGCGGCAAGAACTTCTAAAACCTGATCAGAAGAAATTAAAACATTTACGGCTGATGGAGAATCACCGCGATCTCCTAAACCCAGATGTAAGCTAAAGTAAATCTCGTTATTAATTTCGACCGCCACTAAACAAATATCATTGGGGCGATCGCATACGCTCACAGTCTCGCCTCCGTCAAAACAAACACTAAATTTATTAGATAGCACTTCTAATTCAGGATGATTTGCTAGATAGAAATCCCATTGTTTAACCAAGGGAATTGTATTGATTTTTGAGTTAACATCGATCCCTGCGGTTGGACTCGCCATGATATTTCGTAAGCCGTCAGTGCTTGCCTGACTAGAAGCAAGCCCATAGTCTTGCAGAGTTTGGAGAATGTCTAAACTTAAGGCTTGACTGGTGCGGATTTGTAAATTAGCGCGGTTAGTAATCTGGATTTCGTCATTACCAAATTGATTGACTAACTGTACGATCGCTTCGCATTGATTACTGGTAATCAGACCGCTAGGTATGCGAATACGCGAAAGAATGCCATCTTGGGCAGATGTCGCATTAAAGAGACTGGGACAAATAGCTGTAGTAGATTGCAATTGAGAAAATTCCAAAAAATGATCACCTTTTAAGGGCACAACGCGCCCTTAAAAGGTTTATAAACTTAGCGCCGCTTCAATTTGCGATCGCTCTAAAGCTTGACCGATAAATACTAAACGAGTTTGGCGAGCTTCATCATCAGCCCAAAGGCGATCATAAGAAGTCTCAAGGCGATCGCCTACGCCTTGCAAAACCATTCGCATCGGTTTATTCGGCACATTCACAAAACCCTTGATGCGATAGATTTCTTGATCAGCGATCGCGCTTTTGAGTGAAGCAAGTAATTGAGTCGGCTCAAAAGCGCGATCGGTCACAATATTAATCGAATTAATATTGTCGTCATGTTCATGTTCTTCTTCAGAATCATGATGACTAGGACGTGCATCTAAATCATCCTCAACTGCCGCATTAAAGCCCAACAGAATCTCAGAGCTAATCTTGCCTTCATCACAAGCAATGACTTTAACGCCCTCGCGCAATTCTTGCTTGAGCCATGCATGGACTTTGTTTTGAGCTTCAACATCAACCAAATCTGTTTTAGTCAA
>JAYTWB010000413.1:0-5978 GCA_043743655.1 Cyanobacteriota bacterium
GGCTTAGTTCCATTAGTCGAAACGGTTCATGATCGCTTAACTATAGAGATACGCCGAGGCTGTACTCGCGGCTGTCGATTCTGTCAACCAGGCATGTTGACTCGTCCTGCGCGTGACGTTGATCCTGAAAAAGTCGTGGATACAATCGAAAGAGCGTTGCGAGAAACAGGTTACAACGAGTTCTCTTTACTTTCTCTCTCTTGTTCTGATTATCTCGCCTTACCATCAGTTGGCGTACAGATTAAAAATCGCTTCAAAGATGAACATATAACTCTCTCCTTGCCTAGCCAAAGAGTCGATCGATTTGATGAGAATATCGCACATATGTTACGCAGTGGCGATGGTCGTCAACAGCAGAGTCTCACCTTTGCCCCTGAAGCAGGTACACAGAGATTGCGTGATGTGATTAATAAGGGCTTGACCAATGAAGAACTTTTGCAAGGTATCAAAACTGCCTATACCGAAGGTTGGTACAAGGTTAAGCTCTATTTCATGATTGGCTTGCCGACTGAAACAGATGAAGATGTGATCGGGATCGTTGATACAGTGGCATGGTTGCAAAATGAATGTTCAGAAAAAGGAAGAAAGAAACTCGCGGTGAACTTGACGATTTCTAATTTCACACCAAAGCCCCACACTCCATTCCAATGGCACACGGTTTCTACAGGTGACTTTTTGCAAAAGCAGAGATTGTTACGCAAAGAATTTCGCCGCTTAGCCAATGTTAAAGTCAACTACACCGATATTCGCATCAGTGCCATGGAAGATTTTGTCGGACGAGGCGATCGCCGTCTTGGTAAAGTCTTATATCGCGCTTGGCAACTGGGCGCAGGGCTAGAGTCGTGGTTTGAGAATACCGAAAAAGCTTTTGGCGCGTGGACACAAGCGATCGCTGAAACTGACTTAGTTTGGGAAAATCCATCTCTTAAAATACAAGACGATTTACCATGGGATCATATTGATACAGGTATCGATAAACAATGGTTGATTGAAGATTGGGAAAGGGCGATCGCGGCGCAAACTATTCCAGACTGTTCCTTTGGTGGCTGCTCAGCTTGCGGAGTCTGCGGCCCTGAATTTGGGCATAATGTCGTAATTCCCCCACCCGAAATCCCTGTAATTTCTTTAGAGAAGCCGATAGTTCCGCCTAGAGTACAGCGTATTCGTCTCAAGTTTGGCAAACTAGGCGATATGAGTCTGATTTCACATCTCGATTTGCATCGGTTTTTCCAACGTGCTGCTAGGCGCGCCGCCTTACCGATCGCTTATACCGAAGGATTTAATCCCTTACCGCGTATCTCGATCGCTAAAGCATTGCCTCTAGGTCAAACTAGCAACGCTGAGTTTGTTGATTTTGAACTGACAGGAACTATTCCCATTGCAGAATTTCAACAGCGTTTCAGTGCCGAGCTTGATACTGACTTGCCAATTTATGCGATCGCCGAAGTTCCCGTACATTCCCCATCATTTGATTCCATTCTAGAAGTTGCGGAATATACCCTAACTTTAGCTTTCATTACACCAAGCGATCGCCATGTCGCCGACATCATGGATTTGCTCGAAGGCGCAAGTTATTGCGTTATTGCCGCAGCTTCTATCCAAATGTCAAAAGTCTCCAAATCAGGTCGTAATCAAATGTTAGAGTTACGCGATCGGCTATTCACAATCACCGTGATTAATCCTGATGCCGAATATCCCCAAATACATTTCATGGGTAGTTGCAAGTCCGACAGCAATCTCAAACCCGAATATGTGGTCTATATGATGAATAAGTATTTGGCTGAAGAAGATGAAGTGAAACTGGTCAAAGTTCACCGCGAAGCAATGCGGTAACAATCATTTGGTGATCACTACTTTGTAATCACCAAAAAATCAGAATCGCGGATTACGCGCGAATTAGATAGATTAGAATCCGTGCAATCTTTTAATCCCCTTAATCTGCGATTCTGATTGTGGATGATTTAAGCTCCAGTAGAAGCTTTAGTCAAAGCTTGAATCAATACATAAATGCCGCCAATGATGATGCCACCGCCAGCAACGCGAACTAACTGATCTTTAAATAATTTTTTGATCAACATGGCAAGACCCACACCTGATAGATGCAATGCCACCGTTGCCACCATAAATCCTGCGGCATATTCTAAAGCTGATGCATCTTTAGGCATTTCTTCTCCATGAGCGTAGCCATGAAAGATGGCTAGCAATCCCACAATGCCAATACTGGCGGCTAAAGGTAAACGAGTTGCCATCAAAACTAATCCACCTAATATTAGATCAGAAGCAATAATTCCCTGCTCTACAAACGGAACTGGCACAGCCGTAATACCTAAAATGCCGCCTAACGCCATGACGCTGACAAAAGCGAGTGGTACTGACCAAACTGCATGACCGCCTAGCTGCGCTGCCCAAAGTCCTACGGCTAGCATTGCCAAGATGTGATCTAATCCACCGATAGGATGCTGCAAACCATGTAAAAAGCCTACGGTATCTCCAGCACCAATATGGGCTTGCGCGATCGCAGGTATCGACACAGCCATTACAAAAGTACCAATCGACAGCAAAAAGCGGCGAGTAAAATTATTGAGCATTTTTCGTTTTTTTTGGATCAAGTTTATGGGTCAAGTTTATCGCTAATCTAGAAAATACAATGGTCAATAGCTACACAACCAATAAAAAATAAGTGAAGAGACATATTCTGTTTATTTTGCCGTACCTCAATCAAGGCGGAACCGAGAAACAAGCGCTTAGTCTAATTGAAGGATTGCGCGATCGCTACAAAATCTCATTACTAGCTCCCGATGGCAAAGGCGCAGCGCAATTTAAAGCGTTACCAATTTTGCAGCGTGAATTTACAAGGTGGGATTTTAATTTTTTTAAAGGTTTACCCGAACTAATTCAGGGAATTAAACAAATTCAAAAAGAACAGGCGATCGATTTAGTCCATATTCATGGCGCACATGAGTTGATGTTGCCAGTAAGTTGGGCATTAAAGAAAGTGCCTATAATTTTTACAGTGCATGGATATCATGGTGAAGGAGCAAGATTTAGCTATCAAATGTCATGCTGGTTTAGTAATTGGTTTGCAAATCAAGTCATTAGTGTTTGTAAGGCAGAATATGATCTTTTGCGTGAATTAGGATTAAGCCAGAAAAAACTGCAATTAATCTATAACGGTGTTAAAGAACCAGTTCTTGATTCTGCTAAATCTGTGGAACTTGCTCAAAGATTCAATCTCGATCCTGCAACGCAAATTATTCTCGGCACAGCTGCTCGCCTTAATGAAGCCAAAGGATTAACTTATTTGCTTAAGGCTTTTGCTGCACTCATTCCCAGCCCCTCGCTGAAAGGGAGAGGAGAGCAAGATTTGCGTTTGGTGATTGCGGGTAATGGTGATTTAGAAGTATCTCTCAAGCAAGAAGCTCAAGATTTAGGAATTAGCGATCGCGTGATTTTCACGGGCTATCTTGATGACTTACCGAACTTGATGCAGTTATTTGATATTTTTGTATTACCTTCCCTTCAAGAAGCTTGTAGTCTTGCCTGTGCCGAGGCAATGTCTCAGTCAAAGCCAGTAGTGGGAACTCGCGTGGGTGGTATTGCGGAACAGGTTAGCGATCGCGAAACTGGTTTTATCGTTAACCCTCGCGACCCTGAGGGTTTGGCAGCAAAACTTGCGGAATTAATCGCCACTCAAGATTTACGCGATCGCTTTGCCAAAAATGGATACGCTCGCTATCACCAACTCTTCTCTAATGAAACTATGCTCACAAAAACGGCAGAGCTATACGATCAGCTCCTATGACAATCTGAGACCCTCACCACTAGGGGTGAGGGCAGCCCGTAACACATCACTAACCAATCTTCTGAGCAATGCGTAACTTTGCCGATCGCGCTCTAGGATTTAGTTTATTTTCTTCATCAGTGGCAATGATCACCTTTTTGGTGAGAACTTGCAAGCGATCGTCTTCGCGAAATGTATGTTTGACGATGCGATCTTCGAGACTATGGAATGTAATCACGGCGATTTTACCGCCAGTTTTTAGCCAATTGGGAGCGATCGCCAGCCATTTTTCGAGACTCTCTAATTCGCGATTAACAGCAATTCGGAGAGCTTGAAAGGTGCGTGTGGCAGGATGGATTCTGCCATGACGGTAACTGGAGGGAACACAAGCCGTGATCGCATTCGCAAGTTCCAACGTGGTTTTAAAAGGACGCTTCTCGACAATTTGACTAGCGATACGGCGAGAGAGTCTCTCTTCTCCAAATTTAAAGATAAGATTAGCAAGTTCCACTTCTTTATAGTGATTGACAATTTCGGCAGCGGTGAGCGTCTGGCGATTATCCATTCGCATATCGAGATCGCCTGACTCTCGAAAGCTAAATCCGCGATCAGCGACATCAAGCTGGGTAGAACTCACCCCCAAATCGGCAAGAATGCCATCAAATAACAGGTTAGGCGTGGGTTTATATTCACAAAAATTACCACGCCAAAATGTGACTTGATCTGCATAATCATCAAGTTTATCGGTGGCGGCAGCGATCGCCATTTGATCGCGATCAATCCCCACTAAGCGGACATTTTCCGCAGCTTCCAAAATTAAAGCGCTATGTCCACCGCCACCCACGGTGCAATCGAGATATACGCCACCTGCAATAATCTCTAAACCAGCGATCGCAGGTTCAGCAAGGACAGGAACATGATGAAACTGAGCAGTCATAAATTTGAGAGGCAATTAAAAAGTAAAGCACCTTAGCCGTTACCAATATGTAGCTTGATAATCGCCATAAAGTAACCAAAGTCATTAATATAGTCTACTGTGCTGTTTATTTGCCAAATTTGTCACCATGAAACATACTCTCTCCGTTGTCGTCCAAGATGAGGCAGGCGTGCTGACCCGCATTGCTAGCTTGTTCGCCCGCCGAGGTTTTAATATCGAGAGCCTTGCGGTCGGGACTGCTGAACATGATGGATTTACACGCATCACGATGGTTGTCTCAGGCGATGATCATACGATTGAGCAAATCACGAAGCAGTTACATAAGCTAATTAATGTGATCACCATTCTCGATTTTACCGATATTCCTTGCGTTGAGCGCGAATTAATGCTCGTTAAGGTAAATGCTGCGCCGAATGTGCGATCAGAAATTATTGAAATAACGCAGATTTTTCGCGCGCGGATCGTTGACGTAGCTGATGATTTCTTAACAATCGAAGTGGTGGGTGATCCAGGGAAGATGGTTGCCATTTTAAAAATGTTAAATAAGTTTGGCATTCGCGAAATTGCGCGTACTGGCAAGGTTTCACTCACTCGTGAATCAGGCGTGAATACGGAATATCTTAAGGTTAATCAACAAGGAGCGCGTGGCGCTTTATCCAATCTCTAGATTGTATTGCATTAACTCAAACCGTGTGAAGCGGTGCGGAGTGCCGCTTCACACTATAATAAGAAGAAGGTCTAATTGCAAAATAGGCAAATTAAAGATGGTACAAGCCGTAGCTAAAACCCCAATAGTAACTTTTGAAGAATTTGCTCAGTGGAAACCAGAAAAGGGACTCTACGAACTATATGAAGGAGTAATTGTTGAGATGCCACAACCTGTTGGAAAACACGAACAAGTGAAAGGGTTTTTGGCTACAGAATTAGTGTTTGAGTATAGGCGGTTAAACTTGCCTTATTTCTTACCTAGCCAAGCATTTGTTAAAGTGCTTCATGGTGAATCGGCCTACTTGCCAGATATTTTAATTTTAAAGCACTCCAATTTGATTAATGAGCCACTGTGGGAGAAAAAATCTACGGTCACTCAAGGAGCCTCTGTTCTGGTTGCGATCGAAGTTGTAAGTACTAATTGGCGGGTTGATTATTTGACGAAGGTAAAAGACTATGAAGAAATTGGCATTCCTGAATATTGGATTGCTGATTATTTGGGATTGGGTGGGAGAAGGTTTATTGGTAATCCCAAACAGCCAACTATTTTAG
>JAYTWB010000414.1:0-10438 GCA_043743655.1 Cyanobacteriota bacterium
TCGCTGAAATTGATGGCAAAATTGCGGCGGCATTGCAATGTTTTAGCTTCCAGCAGTCAGTGCGAGGCAGCCTCAAGCCGATGGGAGGAATCGGTGGCGTATGGACATATCCTGAATATCGCAATCGGGGATGTGTGAGCGCTTTGATGAAGAGTGCATTTTTAGAAATGCGAATGCAGGGGATTTGTGTGAGTATGCTCACGCCTTTTAAAGAGAGTTTTTATGCATCTTTAGGCTACGCGATCGCTAATTCTACAGTCGAAGTAAATATCGCGATCGCGGCTCTATCACATTATTTAAAACTCTCTAAACAATTTAATCAGCAATCTAACTGGTCATGCGATCGCCTTCCTGCCACGGAGGCAAAAGATATCTTGTCGCGTTTCTTATATGAGAACTTGCGATCGCAAACACTTCTACCGCACAGTCACGGTATCGCGATTAGCAATTTTAACTATGATCAATGGTGGCATTTACATCGACAAAAACTTTGTGTGGTGGTGAAACGTGATCAACAAACTGTGGCTATAGCAATTTATACGATCGACAGTAGCGGCAATCTACCCATGCGCGATCGCCAAATCGAAATTTCATCGATATTTTGGACAGATATCGAATCACGCGATCGCCTATTCCATTTCTTCGCTAGCCATCGCGATCAAACTCACAGCCTGAAAATACCAGTTCCACTTGGCACAAACATCCATACATGGCTGAGTAATGCAGGACATGTAGAGTCATCAATGAATGCTCCGTGGATGGTTAGGATTATTGATATTGTTGAAGTTCTCAATGGTCTGGAGATCGAGTGTGAGCCATTTACCTTTGCTCTCAGCGATCCGCACTGTATTTGGAATGAAGGTGTTTTTGGCGTAAGTGGTGTCGCTAAAAAGGAGAGCGATCGCCCTAAGCTGAACGTAAAACGTTATGGGAATGGCGACTTTCAAGATATAGCGATCGACTTTCGCGCCACGATCGCAGGTATCTCGGCTTTGATTTACGGCACACATGCGATCGGCGAACTTATGCATAAACAATGGATTACAGAGATTAATCCAAAGACTTACAAATTATTAGAAAAATGGTTTACGCCATGTGTGATTTATAATCCTTTTAGGTTCTAGCTTTGAAGACTACGCACATCGCATAGGACTGCGGTTCCCAGTCTAGTGAATTACGAGTTTATTCCCCCGCTGAAGGCGAAGGAAATCAACCTTTGTACCTCGCTTGCTTAAAAAGCGCTATAAAACATTAAGAATGCAAGATTAAAAATGAAAGAAAAACTCACTCGCAGCCAAGAACGAGTGCTACATCTCCTCCAACATCACGATCGCGCGATCTCAGCGCAGGGTATCTATTCCGAGTTACGCGATAGTGAAAATAGTGTGGGTTTAGCTACGGTTTATCGATCGCTAGACGCGCTCAAGTTACAAGGATTTATCAAGGCGCTGACTTTACCCAATGGTGAGACTGTGTATAGCGTCATGCCAGCCGACAAGCATCATCTCAATTGTCTAAACTGCGGCAAATCTCTACCAATTGATTGCTGTCCAATTCACGATCTTAGTAGCCAACTCGCCAAAACTCACAGCTTTCAAATTTACTATCACACCCTCGAATTTTTTGGACTCTGCAATCAATGCCAACAAGCCTCATAATTTGCCCTTCATAATTTGCCAATGTAATCGCTAATCACAGGCGTAAAAATTTTCACCACCTGCTGATAGACTTCCCTTTTAAACCGCACAATCGAGTCTAAAGTCTTTGCGATCGCCATAAACTGCACTACTCGAAACTCACGATTATGAATATCCAATTGGCAATCAGACGCAGGATGATCCCAATAAAAAGCGAACCAGCGCTGTCTTTGACCACAATAGTTTGCCCATTTCCCTGTTAGCTTAAGTGAAGGAGGAAAGTCGTAATAAAGCCAATCAGGATGAACATAGGCTATTTCCGCGTTATTAATTCCCACTTCTTCATAAAGCTCTCGCAACGCCGCCGTTTCAGGGTCTTCGCCTTCATCGATGCCACCCTGCGGAAACTGCCATGAATCAGGCACGCCGACACGTTCGCCAACTAGCACCTCACCTTTGCGATTAAAAACAATAATCCCCACATTGGGGCGATAAGACTTCTCAGGTGTCATAGATTTTCATAGCTTAAATAAAGCAAAATAATAAAGCAAAAGCATAGCACCGCCGTTAATTATCGCCAAAAATATCAGCAAAAAGATAATGTTGCCCGCTGTTGGCGGGCAACATTATCTTTTTGCTTAAACTAAAATCACTTCTGCTACTTCTTTGCTTAGCTCTTTGCGAAGCGATCGCTTTGGCGTTGGCAAGCCCACCATCTCCGCATTAGTTGCCCCTGGAGGAACCATCGGATAACAGTTCTCATTTCGCTTGACCCGAAAATCTGCAACTACAGGACCATCATGAGCCAAAATTTCGGCAGTCATAGATTTGAGATCACTCGGCTCAATTACTTTGACCCCCTTGATCCCATAAGCTTCGGCAAGCTTCACAAAATCTGGCATTCCCACTTCCATATTGGAAGAAGAATATCGCTCATCATAAAAGCTCTCTTGCCACTGCCGCACCATGCCTTGCCAGCCATTGTTGATAATAATCACTTTGATATTGATGCCATATTGCGCCAATGTACCAAGCTCCTGAATATTCATCTGGATACTCGCGTCACCACTGATACAGATAACTTGATCTTCTGGGAACGCGACCTTTGCACCCATCGCCGCAGGCATTCCATATCCCATTGTGCCAAGCCCAGCGCTAGAAATCCACTTACGAGGACCAGCTTTAATCAACTGTGCTGACCACATTTGATGTTGACCGACATCAGTGGCGAAATAAGCATCGGGCGCTTGTTTACCAAATTCATAGATGACTTGTTGCGGTGAAAGTACATCCGCATATTCAGGCACATCAAGGGGATAGTCTTCCTTCCATTCATCAATCTGCCCCAGCCAATCTTTGGTTTGGATATTTTCTTCGTAACTAGAAGCCTCAAGCATCGCTTGCAAAACTTCCTTCACATCCCCAATAATCGGAACTTCAGGAGTACGATTCTTACCAACTTCCGCAGGATCAATATCAATGTGGATAACCTTGGCAGTGGGAGCAAACTTATCAAGACGACCCGTCACGCGATCGTCAAATCTCGCACCAACAGCAATCAACAAATCACAACCTTGCACGGCAAAGTTGGCATAAGCCGTGCCATGCATTCCCAACATACCGAGAGACAGATAGTTATTCTCATCGTAAGCGCCCTTACCCATGAGGGTAGTGGTCACAGGCAATTGAAAGCGATCAGCTAATGCAGCTATTTCAGGATGGGCATCAGCGATCACGGCTCCACCACCTGCGTATAGTAATGGTCTTTGCGAACCACGGATTAAAGCGATCGCCACCGCGATTTGATGCAAATGTCCCTTAGTTTTGGTTTGATAACCTGGCAAATCTATTTGCACTTCAGGCATATAGTCAAACATTTGTTGACCAATGTCTTTAGGAATATCAACTAATACAGGACCTGGACGACCCGTACCCGCAATATGAAAAGCCTCAGCCACAATCCGTGCGATGTCTTCAGGTCTACGAATCACATAAGAATGCTTAACAATCGGTAAAGTAATCCCCCAAATATCCGTCTCTTGGAACGCATCAGTCCCGATCGCGTAGGAAGGTACTTGCCCCGTAATGACCACCATTGGGACTGAGTCCATTTGGGCAGTCGCAATACCAGTCACTAGATTGGTCGCTCCAGGTCCTGAAGTCGCTACACATACCCCCACCCGTCCAGTAGCCCGCGCGTAACCATCAGCCGCATGGACGGCTCCCTGCTCATGACGCACGAGGTAATGCTTAAGCTCTCCTCTTGCCTCTGACTTATAGATTTCGTCATACACTGGCAGGATTGCTCCACCAGGATAGCCAAAAATATGTTTTACGCCCTGTCGTCTCACACTGTCGATGAGAGCAAATGCACCCGTTGTCCGCAAAATATCTTCCTCTAAATTTTTAAATGATTTAGCTCATAATTTGTATCGATAATAACATAGACAAGCTGACGCAAAGCTGCTATATGAGCCACCTCAAAAATTACATTCTCAAATCTTAATAAAAATATAATATTTGCCATATCAAACAGATATTTGCGCTACAGAATACCGACAAGTCCCATTTGAAAATATAATGACACCGTGTTCTCCCGTCATACAACATCTCATGAGCAAAGATTCAGAAAAAGATATTCCCGTTAATATCTATCGTCCCGCTAGTCCTTTTGTCGCTAAATGTGTTTCTAACGATGTATTGGTCAGACCTGGCGCGGCTGGGGATACCCGCCATATTAAGATTGACATTTCGGGTGGCGATCTTCGCTACTTAGAAGGTCAAAGTATTGGTGTCGTCCCTCCAGGTGAAGATAAAAATGGTAAGCCGAATAAACTGCGTCTCTATTCGATCGCCTCTACTCGCATGGGTGACGATCTTGACAGTAAAACCCTGTCTCTGAGCATTAAGCGTCTAGAGTATCAAAACGAAGCAGGTGAGACAATCAAGGGTGTATGTTCTAACTTTTTGACCGACCTCAAACCTGGCGATGACGTAAGGCTGACAGGTCCTGTCGGGAAAGAGATGTTGCTGCCTGATGATCCTGAAGCAACTGTGATCATGATTGCGACAGGTACAGGGATTGCCCCTTTCCGTGCATTTTTGTGGCGGATGTTTAAAGAAAAGCATGAAGACTACAAATTTAATGGCTTAGCTTGGCTTTTCTTTGGTGTACCAACTGATTCGACAGTGCTTTACAAGCCAGACTTGGAATGGCTTGCTTACAAACATCCGAGACAATTTCGCTATGACGTGGCGATTAGCCGTGAGCAGAAAAATGCTAAGGGTGAAAAGATGTATATCCAAAACCGTATGGCTGAGTATGCTGATGAGTTGTGGGAAGTACTGCAAAAGCCAACTACTCACACTTACATGTGTGGGTTAAAGGGCATGGAAGATGGTATTGCGGAGTTCATGACCACAACGGCTGCCAAAAATGGTGCTGTTTGGAAGGAATTTGAGAAGCAAATGAAAAAGGACGGTCGCTGGCACGTTGAGACTTACTAAGAGTTAGCTAAGAGGCGCGTTGCGTCACTACTTAAGCAAATAGAGGTGGCGCTATGCGCCACCTCTATTTGCTATATTAAGCCTGTTACAGGGTAAACAAACACAGAGTATATAAACGTGGAACTGCTCTGGCTACTTGTGGGTATCGGAATTGGCGCGATCGCAACCAGTGCGTGCTGGTTTAGTTGGACTTATGCCCAAAAACAACGTAAGCGTAAATTTTGGAAGCGATCGCCATCTGCATTTAAGGCAAAATCGATCCGCAGCTTCAAATCTTGGGTGCAAAACATTCACCGAAACATTAATCAAGAACATGGCGATGGCGATCAACTAGAAGCAACTGTCCAAACACCTGATGCAATTCAGCTTATGTTGTGGCAAAAGGCTGTGGAATTAGCCCCTATCGGTTACGTCCAAGTCGATCAAGATAATCGCTTAGCCGTCTGCAATCAGCGCGCTGCCACGATGATGCAGATCGCTAATCATCAACAGGGATTACTGCGTAAACCATTTTTGCTGCAACTGATTCGCTCGTATGAACTTGATCTTTTGGTTGAACAAACCCGATCGCGTAGTGCTGGCTCTCAAGTAGATTGGGTATTCCATCCTTCTATCCCTGATCCTGTTGATCCAGTACCCCAAAAAGGGCGACCCACTCGCGCCCATAGTATTTATCTTGACAATGGTCAAGTTGGCATTTTTTTGGAAGATCGCCATGAAGCGATCGCAATCGCCCAACAACGCGATCGCTGGACATCTGATGTAGCCCATGAGCTAAAAACGCCACTTACTTCAATCCGCCTCGTTGCCGAAACTATCGAACCGCGCGTTGATCCATCCGCAAAAATTTGGGTAGAGCGTCTAATTAACGAGATCGATCGCATCACTAATCTCGTGAAAGACCTGCTCGAACTAGGACAAATGGATGTCGGCATCAAACCTGCTTTGCATCTCAGCGCTGTGAATATAGCCGACCTAGTGCGATCGGTCTGGACAACTCTAGAGCCACTTGCTAATCGCAAGCAAATTAGTCTCAAATATAGCGGTGACAAACATCTCCTAATCCAAGTTGATGAGTCGCGGATTTATCGACTTTTGCTCAATTTGTTAGATAACAGTATCAAGCACAGTCCCTCTAGCCAGTCGATCATGCTCAAAACTAGCGTTGCCAGTACAAAAGTCCAAATAGAGATAATTGATGCTGGAGATGGCTTCCCTGAAGAGGCTTTACCACATGTTTTTGAGCGCTTTTATCGTGCCGATCCATCGCGGACTAGATCGGGGCTGGATCGAGGTGGCAGTGGACTAGGACTGGCGATCGCACATCAGATCGTGCAACTACATAGTGGAGCGATCGCTGTCAAAAACCATCCTGAGACTCGTGGAGCATGGATTACAATCGCGCTACCATACCAAAAAACATAAACAAACCATGAGTACAGCCAAACTTCTCAAAGACTATGCTTCTGGTCGGCGTGACTTTGCCAACTTAAATCTAGTCAATGCCAATTTATTTAATAGCGATTTGATCGGCATTAACTTGACCAAAGCGGATCTCAGACGAGCCAATCTAGTGTTTGCTTATCTAAATAAGGTCACTTTCAATAGCGCTAATTTAGCAGGGGCGAAATTAGGAGGGGCAACTCTCAACCAATCGATCATGATGAATGCCAACTTGACTGAAGCAGATTTACATGGAGCGATGTTGCAACGAGTTAACCTATTTGGGGCAAATCTCTCTCTTGCTAATTTAATGGATGCCAACCTCAATGAAGCAGACTTACGCAGCGCCAATCTGCGCGGTGCAAATCTCCGCTGTGCGATCTTAAGTGCAACTCTCATGCGCGAAGAGCGTGGCTATCCCCCCACAACTATGAGTGGGGCAAATTTACGAAAAGCCGACTTGCGTGGCGCAAATCTCAGTGGAGCCGATTTAACTGGGGTCGATCTTTCTGGGGCAAATCTCAGTGAGGCAACTCTTACAAGGGTAAATCTACAAGGTGCAAATCTTAGTGGGGCGATCGCGATCGGGGCAATTTTTACAGAAGCGAATCTTAGTGGGGCAAACCTCACCGAAGCTAATCTTAAAAATGCTAACTTGATCAAAGCTGATCTCAAAAATGCCAACCTTCATCTTGCTAACTTGTTTGCAGCCAACTTAACTAAAGCAAACATCAGTATGGCAACTTTGAGTAATACTGGATTAATTCAAACCATTCTCACGGGTAGCGATTTGTCACGATCGCTTTTAGACAACGCAAATCTCAGTCAGGCAACTCTAGTTGATGCTTATCTAGTTAGAGCGAACCTTGATGGGGCAGATTTTAGTGAGGCGGTCTTGACTAGAGCCGAACTTAGTGGAGCTAGCACAATCGGCACAATTTTTACTAGTGCAACCATGCCAGATGGCAAAACATACGCTTAGCAATATATTCTTGGTAATTTTTTAGTAACTTTAGCCTTGACGCAGAACGCCTTTATCAACCAAGATGACAACTGAGTATTGCATCGCGTAACAAAAAAGCTATGGAAGATTTAAATCTTCTAGAGGAAGTTATAGATAGCTTGGAGCAAGACAGCAATGTACTTCGCATCAAGCGACTCATCCTCTTTACTTGTCATGATACTTGGTCAAATGATGTTAATGAAGTCAAAGCGTTGCACACACGCCAGCTTGTGCGCGAATTGATGATCATGTTTCCCGATCTGAATATGCTCAAGCAAAAGTTAAACAGCCATGTTAAGCAACTCAGTAAACAATCAGACTATCTTCTTGCTGCTGATAACATTATCGATAGCATTGGGTTTCTTTATACTTTGCGAGATGAAGGCAACCTCCCAAAGAGCTTTTTAAATCCAGAGGCATCTTCGGCGATCGCGGCAAAAAAACAAACTGCCTTTACAAAAAATGACCATGACACTCAATCAACGATTCCCCATAGGCATAACCTCAAATACTTAACCAATCTATTTGATTTGCGAGCCGATATTTCGCGAAATGTCTGCCCTCTTCATGCCAAAATCCTCTTATTCTCTAGTTTAAATTATCGGTTTAGCCCCCAAGAGCGCGATTGGTCAGCACTATACACTTATGATCTTGATGATTTGATGCAGCTTATCTTTCAAACCTACGAAACATTTGATGCATTAGAAAATCAGCTAGCTCAAGTAAGCCAAACTCTAGATCAACCAGAAGATGCTAAACGCGCTTCAGCCGTGATTTTACAAGCCCTAAAACCTTTTTATTAACTGATTTCTCTCACAAATAATAAATGCAATGGCAGTGACTTCTTCCCGACAACCTAAAATTATTGTTCTCGATGACGATCCGACAGGTTCACAAACTGTGCATAGTTGTCTATTGCTGACTCGCTGGGATGTGGAAACCTTACGGATTGGGCTTGCTGACGCTTCGCCAATTGTGTTTGTACTAACAAATACGCGATCGCTTACGCCTGAAGCGGCGACAAATGTGACTCGCGAAGTTTGTCGCAATCTCAAAGTGGCGATCGCGGCAGCAAACATTCAAGAATTTATGATTGTTAGTCGTTCTGACTCGACCCTGCGCGGTCACTATCCGATCGAGACTGACGCGATCGCCGAAGAGCTAGGTGGTTTTGATGCACATTTTCTTGTACCAGCATTTTTTGAAGGTGGTCGCTTTACAAAATCAAGTGTGCATTATCTCGTTGTCAACGGCGTGCCAACACCAGTCCATGAAACCGAGTTTGCGAAGGATTCTGTATTTGGCTATCAACATAGCTATTTACCTGATTATGTCGAAGAAAAGACTAAAGGCAAAATCCCTGCGGCAACCGTGCAACGATTTTTATTAGGTGATATTCGTTCGGGTACGCGTCAACGCTTAGCGCGGTTGCATGATAACCAGTGTGTGGTGGTTGATGCCGAGAATCAAGCTGACCTCAATCAATTTGCGGCTGACATTTTGGCGATCGCGGCTACAGGTAAAAGATTTCTATTCCGTAGTGCCGCAAGTTTGCTGACAGCCCTTGCTAAGTTGCCACCTCAGCCTATTCCTGCTGAGGACATGTCGAAATATATGCGATCGCCAAAAGCGGGTGTCGCGATCGTTGGCTCTCATGTCAAAAAGACTACCGAGCAGCTGGAAAACCTGCTCAAGACAGTCAACACAGCACCAGTCGAAATTGATGTATCTCGATTATTAGATAACCCCATTGCTCAATTAGAAATCCTTAAACAAGAAGCATTAACGCAAGTTCAACAAGCTCATGCAGCTGGGCAAACTGCGGTGGTATTTACCAGTCGCCAAGAGTTAGAGTTTGTTGATATCGCGACTCGTCTTGCTTTTGGTCAATCAGTCTCAGCACTCTTGATGGCGATCGTGCAGGAACTACCCGAGGATATTGGATTTTTAATTAGTAAGGGTGGGATTACATCTAACGATGTTTTAAGCACGGGGTTAAATCTGCCAACCGCAAGGCTTTTAGGGCAAATACTTGCAGGTTGTTCAGTAGTGCGTACCCCCGAAAATCATCCGCGCTTTCCTGATTTACCCGTTGTTTTGTTCCCTGGCAATGTCGGAGATGCTGAGGCGTTAGCGACTGTTTACAAGAGACTAGCGATCGGGATTGAGTAAATTTAAATTGATATTATTATCTAGATTTGCTTTATCCAAATTTAGATCGGTTAAATTTGTATCAGTTAAATCTGCATCTTTGAGATTGGCATAACTCAGACCGCAACCCAAGCAATTTGCCCCCGTTAAATTAGCTCCTTGCAGATCAGCAAATTCGAGATGTGCCATGCTCAAATTTGCGCCGCGTAAATTCGCATTTTGCAGGTTCGCATTTTGCAAATTTGCGCCTTTCAAAATTGCACCACTCAGATTCGCTCCCCCTAAATTAGCTCCCGTTAAATTTGCATTACGCAAATCAGCATTAGTCAAATCTGTAAAAATGAGGCTTGCTCGTTCCAGATTTGCGCCATGCAAGTTAGCCTCACTTAAATCGGTCAAGTCAAGATCGGCATCTCGTAAATCAGCATTTGTTAAATTAATTTCTGTTAGCTTGCAGCAAGACAATTTTAGTCCAGAAAAATCTTCTGAATCAAAATTTTTCCGCCCCATCTCATACATTTTTTTGATAGCCATTCCCATCGCAAGAGCATTAGTTACAGGGATATGTGCTTTAGGGTTTTGAGTAGACATCATGACGATCGCTCTCTAGCATAGACATTTAGCTGTTTATAGCTATTGGCTTAAATATAAAGCGATCGCTTTATATTGCACTTCACCCTATTGGACTGCATAGAAA
>JAYTWB010000415.1:0-2978 GCA_043743655.1 Cyanobacteriota bacterium
CTTTTATATTAGATAAAGCAAATGCAACCGCAGATCATTGTTATCAAAATTGGCACGTCTAGCCTCAGTCATCCTGAATCGGGAGATTTACAACTAGCCACGATCGCTAAGTTAGTTGAAGCGATCGTGCATTTGCGGCGGGAGGGACATAGTGTGGTTTTAGTTTCTTCAGGCGCAGTGGGAATTGGCTGCGGTCGGTTAGGACTCAAGCAACGTCCACGCAAAATATCCACAAAGCAAGCGGTTGCCGCAGTGGGACAAGGACGCTTAATCAGGATATATGATGACTTTTTTGGTTCGCTACAACAACCTGTTGCACAGGTTTTATTGACACGCGGCAATCTCATTCAGCGATCGCACTATATGAATGTTCATGCAACTTTTCGGGAGTTACTAGAACTAGGGGTTGTGCCAATTGTGAATGAGAATGACACGGTTGCAGTGGAAGAGTTAAAGTTTGGCGATAACGATACGCTTTCGGCTTTGGTGGCAAGTCTGATCGAGGCTGATTGGTTGTTTTTATTAACTGATGTTGATCGCCTATATTCCGATGATCCGCGCCAAAATCCTGATGCTAAGCCAATCGAGTTTGTGGATTATCCCCAATTGCAAGAACTTAGACAAGCGATCGGTGAGAAGCAAGCCCTAGCTGGCACTGGTGGCACGCAATGGGGAACGGGCGGCATGACAACCAAGCTCGATGCCGCGAGAATTGCCTCAGCAGCAGGTGTTCGCACAGTGATCACGCGAGGAGCTTTTCCTGATCGCTTATTTGCGATTCTCAATGGAGAGAACTTCGGTACGCAATTTGCTGCTCAACCAAAGACTGTAAACGCTCGTAAACGCTGGATTGCTTACGGTATGGTGACTATGGGCAAGATATTTTTGGATGACGGAGCCGTAAATGCTGTCGTTCGTAAAGGGCGATCGCTTCTGCCAGCGGGAATTACCCGAGTGGATGGCAAATTTGAGGCAAATGAATCTGTGAGTTTATGCGATCGCGATGGTCAAGAGATTGCCAGAGGAATCACCAATTACAGCAGTAACGATATCATCCGTATTCTCGGTTCTCAATCTGAAGATATTCCCAAATTACTAGGTTTCGATGGTGAAGAAACTGTAATCCATCGCGATAATTTAGTTAGTCTCTGAATAGTGATGTTTATATTTCATTCTAGGATAATTTCTCGTAAGCATCACTATTCAGGGACTGCTAGCTTGGCTGCACTGAAGTCAGAAGTACTATTAGAAATTGTGCCATTAGAAATTGTGATTTTACCGATTATTTGTTGATTTTCGACTCCAGCCATGATCTCAATTAGGGATTTGCAAGTGTTTGAGTTGCCTAAGAGTGATAGCTTTTGTCCTTGCCACTTACCTGATAAGTCAAAAACCGTATTTTTAGGTTTATCATTTGAATTCTTACCTAAAGGTGCGATCGCGGCATTTATATAGATTCCAGACTGCTCAATGATTAATTGCAAATTATCGCCACAGTTAGGAATAATTGATTGCATCTTATAGTTCCCTTCAATCTTGTTAGCAGTTTTGAGATTTGTCTCACCATAAGAAGTCGTCAATGAGAATAAAATGAGTACAAAAATAATTGCGACAATATAGAAAGAAAGTTGTTTAATTTTCATGTTTTGATAGAATCTTTAAGCTCAAAATTTCACCAACTTTATCGCCTCTTTTTTAGATATAAAATCTAAAATCGGCGAAGTCATAAAAGTTGTTACCAAAGCCATAATTACCAACATCGTGAATAGAAGTGGCGAAATCACTTTTAAGTTTAAACCAATATTTAAGACGATCAGTTCAGTTAAACCGCGAGTATTCATCAACCAGCCCAGAGTCGCAGCCTCACGTTTGGGAATATTAAAGGCTCTGGCGGCGGCATAAGTACCCAGATATTTGCCAGCGATCGCTACTAATAAAATCAACCCACTAATCAACCAAAGCTCAAGGCTATTGAGTAAACCAATCTGCGTCCGCAACCCACTATAAGCGAAGAAAATCGGCAGTAAGAAGATGAGTACAAATTCTTCGGTTTTAAGTGATATTTCACGCATTAAGTCTGCATTTTTTGGCATGATCACTCCAAATAAAAATGCACCAAAAATGAGATGGATACCAATCAATTCCGTAATTAATGCTGAACCGAGAACTCCCATATAGATTAACGCTAAAGCCGATTGACTGAGCTTTTTATTGCGTTCGTAATGAGCGTCTAATTTTTGTAAAAATGTTTTTGCTACCGTCAGCATCAGGCATATGTATATAGCCGCCAAGAGAATGGTGGGAATTGCTGCCGTCATGCTATTAGTATTTACCACTGCGATCGCGACAGCAAGTAAGCACCATGCGGTGATATCATCCACAGCCGCACAAGTCAGTGCTAAACTTCCTAAACTCGTATTTTGAAGATTCTTTTCGATGATAATTCTCGCTAGTACTGGAAAAGCAGTAATCGACATCGACACGCCCATGAATAGAGCGAAAGCCGTAAAGTTTACTTCTCCCGATGAGAGTAACGGATATAAAAATATCGACAGAATTATTCCTAAAGAGAATGGCACGATGATACTGACATGCGACACCAGCAGTGCTAAATCACCTTGTCCCTTCAAATGTTTGGGATTAAGATCAAGCCCGATCAAAAACATAAAGAAGATCAATCCTGCCTGAGCCAATACATTTAGTAATGGAACGACTGCTATAGGAAATAACCAAGCTGAAGTTTGAGGACTAATTAGACCAAGAAAGGACGGACCTAACATCACCCCAGCCACGATCTCTCCTATCACTAGAGGTTGTCCAATAAAGCGAAATCCTATTCCTATTGATCTTGATACTCCGATAATAACTAAAACATCTAAAAAAACTAAGACAATTGTTTCCATGCAAACTTTTTAATATTCAATTTAAATAACCCTAATATAAACTCAAAAAAGAAGCTTGGTCGCCCGTTGCGCGAG
>JAYTWB010000416.1:0-2419 GCA_043743655.1 Cyanobacteriota bacterium
GAGGAGAGAACCACCTCTGTTTAGAGCTTTGCAAGGAATTCTAAGTAAGTGGACTCGCTGAATCAGGAATCTCAGTCGCTTCAGCGCTGAGAGTGTCAAAAGGCATTGATGACCATTGTGGCGAGTTTGCTGGCTGCGCCCGATTCTCCGCATACTTGCTTTAGGCGATCGCGCATTTTGGCTAGTTCATCGGGGTGATCAAGATAAAACAAAACTTCGGTGGCGACTTGAGTGGGCGTGAGCGCGCCTAAAAGCTCTGGCACGATCGCTTCACCCGCCCAGATATTTGGCCATGATAGCAATTGCCCTCGGTTTTGAATTTGTGAAATTAGGATCGAATTAATTGAGTTTGATAAGACTTTGCCTAATAGTGGCGCAGCGGCGAGCAAGCCTAATAGACCATCCCAACCAACTTTCATATCTGCAAAATTAGTTGGCAATAAAACAAGCATCGGTTGATGTAAAGCCGCAAGTTCAGCAGTATTTGCTCCGACTGTGGTGATACAAATTTGACTGCTTTTGATTAGTTTATGGGCTGGGAACTCGTGATTAATTAAGATAACTGTGCCTTTAGCCGTTAGTAAATTGCCATCACTCAAGATTGCTGTAGCTCCTTCACTGTCTGGCGTGGGGAAGCTAACTTGAGCATATTCAGCTAAGGTCTCAGCGGTAGTGGTGGGCGCGAGGGCGATCGCAAACTCTAGATATGGGGATTTTTGCTTAAGGATGTCGGCGATCGCGATCATTAGTGGTACACCGATCTTTAACTTATGACCTTTTGACCCTGGCATAAAGCAAATTTTGTGAGTTGATTTAGTCAATAAAGATTTGCTAGGTAAATCTTTATTGACTTGATCGACCATCAAATCACCGATTATGGTTGCTTTTTCTCGAAACTGGATGGGAATTTTATTAGCGATCGCTTGATTGCGAACAGCAAAAAGATCAACATATCGATACCACCTCGCTTCCCATTCTGCATAAATGAGCGTCTTGTAACCCAGTCGTTTAGAGATCGCCACCGCAAAAAACTGGTCTCCACCCAAAAAAATCACAATGCCCTGCGGTGACCATTCCCAATTAGGGGTTCTGCCCCATAGTAAAAAATCGAAAAACTGTTCCTGTGTTAGTACACGATCGACATTAGGAAAACTCGCAGCGAGTTGTGACTCTCGCCCACTGGCATTTTGACAAGGGGACAGAGCGATCGAAATTCGAGGTTTAGTTGTTGTTGATTGGGGCGATCGCTCAAAAGACATATCTAACGCTTTGAGAAAGGGATATACCCATGTCGTCAACTCCCCAGGACCGTTTGACAAAATTAAAATATCTCGGGTGCGAGGCGCATTAGTCATAGTTATCAAGCCAATTATTAAGTTCAGTTACAAAACCATAAAGTAGAGAGAGCGCAAAGCGCTTTCTCTACTTTATGAGTAAATTGAAAACAGGGGATCAAATTAGCGATCAGATTATGCACTCAAAATCAGGTTAAATTAAAGGCTAGTTACTAAGCTTTTTACCCAAATTTTTATAAACGTCACGCATGTGGATTTAAGTAGTTTATTTGATACAGCAAAACCCGTAATTGGGGTTATTCATCTTTTGCCGCTGCCCACCTCGCCACGTTGGGGGAGCAGCCTCAAAGAGGTCATTGATCGCGCTGAACAAGAAGCCACAGCACTCGCCGCAGGTGGAGTGCAAGGGATTATTGTCGAGAATTTTTTTGATGCTCCCTTTACTAAAGGTCGTGTTGACCCTGCGGTGGTGAGTGCCATGAGTCTGGTTGTGCATCGTGTCAAACAGATGGTTGGTGTTCCTGTTGGGATCAATGTCCTTAGAAATGATGGTCATAGTGCGATGGCGATCGCTTCCTGTGTTGGAGCTAAGTTCATTAGAGTCAATGTCCTCATGGGCGTAATGGCGACTGATCAAGGCATTATCGAAGGTGATGCTTATAAACTATTGCGCTATCGCCGTGAACTAGGCTCCGATATTAAAATCTTCGCTGATGTCTTGGTGAAGCACGCTCAGCCAATTTCTGTGCCACAAATTTCCGCAGCCGTCCACGATACAATCCATCGTGGGCTAGCTGATGCCGTGATCTTGTCAGGATGGGCAACTGGTCATCCGCCCACAGCTGAAGACCTCCAAGAGGCAAAAATTGCTTGTGGTAATACTCCTCTGCTGGTCGGCTCTGGTGCAACATGGGACAATGTGTCGCAGTTGATGGAATACGCTGACGGTGTGATCGTGTCTAGCTCACTTAAGCGTAATGGTCAAATTCAACAATCAATCGATCCGATTCGCGTCAGTCGCTTTGTCGATGCAGTCCGTTTAGATATTGCTAACAAAAAGAATAGTCATATTGCTGAAGAGCAAATATTGCGATCTCCTCCTGTCGCAATTGGGTAAAATCTTT
>JAYTWB010000417.1:0-5083 GCA_043743655.1 Cyanobacteriota bacterium
ATTATCGTATTGCCACTACCATTCACCAAGACAATTCCTCGACCAGAAATACCTGTAGCCGTATTTGGGGCTGTAATCCTAACCTTGTTATAGGCGATCGTGGAATTAACGTTATTGTTGCCGAGTACACCTGGATTCGCACCTGTAGCAACATTTTTATTGACGCTATATCCCACCAATGATTGGTTACTGCCTGCCGCTAGATTTACAGTCTCATTGACGATTGGATAAACACCTGTGTTAGCGGGGAGAGCAAGATTTGAGAGAGTCGCACCTCCAAGACCAGCTAAATAAGACAAAGGAATTAGCGGTGGCGCACTAGAAACAACTTTTGTCCCATTTGGAATCGTAAATCCATTGAAATTTGGAGCAGTTGAATTAGGTGGCGTATAGGTATAAACAACTCCATTACCTCCAGCAGCACCTGCATTGGCAAGGGCTATGGAAAATTGCGAAAAAGAAACAACATTCGGTTTCCCCGTTAACCCAGAAGTATTATCAGCAACCACAAAAAAACTATATGGTTGACCAGTGACGGGGTTAATTGCTAGCTGTTGATCGCGAACTGTCTGATTTTCGACTAAAACTGAACTGTTACGCGAAAGTGGTTCATTGAGCCGCTCCATTAGAGTTGGTGGATTCACTCCTCTTGTGGGACGTTGAGAGAGATTTATACCAACATTAAAAAGAATACTTGTGCCAAAAACTCGATCATTCTGAATCGATATCCCTGCATTGATGAGGTCGCCATAGTAGCCCAATCCCCCTTTAATTCCCAATGCGCCGATACTATTGGTGGCGGTGTAATAGTAAGTTCCCAGATAGGGACGTAGATAGCCTGCTTCACCTGTAGTAATAATGCTCCCCGCCTCTAGCTCTACACCACCAAGAGCAACATCAAAGCGGCGATCGCGATCGACCAATAACTGAGTACCCTGAAAAGTCTCAGTTCCAGGGAAAGTTTCATTTACTTGAGCATTGGTTTTACCAAAAGGAAGATAACTATTAAGACGAAAATCCCAAGATTCTGCAAAAAATTCTAAGCCAGCAGAAACTTGTTGAAAAAACTGCACCCCATTATCACGGTTGTCGTAAGCAAAGTAACCACCTAAGACATATTTAGCCACCTCATTAAGCGATCGGTAGCCAACAACAAGATTAGAGCCAATCCGACCATTATTAAAGAGCTTGACTTGAGGGTTGAGATAGAGAAAGTTTTCTGGAGTTTGATTGAGAGGAATGCGTAACTCAACGCTGGTGTTACCATCAACTCCTGCACCACGACCGTTATAGCGAAGTTGAGCATCTAGCGGGAATGGCTCAGTCTGACTAAAAGCTTCTGTGACACCAGTTACGTTTATAAATATTAGTGATAATGGTATACAACAGGGTTTTAAAACTTTGAATACTGATATTTGACGCATAACCCTTACAATCTCTCTTAATAGACAGGAAAATCCACACTTTCCTATTTTGAGATGTATAGCGGCAAATGCCATGTATTAGCTGACACTCCGCCTATAAAAGCAGATTTAAAAAAGAACTCACTTTGTGAGTTCTTTTTAGAGTAGTGATCTAGAAATTAGGATAGGCGGTGCTTATGCTAATCTGTAAGGTTTTGGATTTTTTTTGTTAATTGGATGCTTCGTCTTCGTTGTTACCATTGGGCAACTCTAAGCAGTAGCCTGCACCATAGACAGTCTTAATGTATTTGGGATGACGCGGGTCGGGTTCTAGTTTTGTCCGCAAATGTCGAATATGCACGCGAATAGTCTCAATGTCGTCATCAGGTTCATAGCCCCAAACTTCTTTGAGAATTTCGCTCGGCGATACAGTTTGACCATGACGCTGCAAAAGACAGTGCAGTAACTCAAATTCCAAATGAGTAAGCTTGACAGTGCGATTAAACCATATCGCTTCAAAACGCTCAGGCACAAGTGTTAGTGAGCCGTAGATTAAAATCTCGCCATGCTTTGACGTATCGATCGTACGATTGGTGCGTCTCAATAAAGCCCTAACTCGTGCTAACATTTCTTCGAGTTCAAAGGGTTTGGTCAGATAGTCATCTGCGCCTGCATTGAAACCCTCGACTTTATCTTGAGTTTGTCCCATGGCAGTGAGCATCATCACAGGGATTTCTTTAGTACGTTCGTCACGCCGTAATCTTTGGCAAACTGTAAACCCATCAACTCTTGGCAACATCAAGTCAAGAATGATCATGTCTGGGATCAGCTGAATGGCAAGCGCTTGACCTTTGATGCCATCACTGGCTTGACTGACTTGATATCCAGCGCATTCAAGATTCAGCGTTACCATCTCAGAAATTATTGGATCATCGTCGATTAGAAGTAGCCTAGGCATCATGGGTCAATGTTTCATCTATACGATTAGATTAATGCAATCTACGACTCAGTATATAGCGTACATGGTTTGTAAAAGGTGTTCTTTAATAGCTTTGGTATAAAGTTTTTAGGATAGCTTTTATAATCACTCAAAATTTCTGGCTAAAGGAGTAGTAGATAAGCGATTCCAGCTATTTGCAGCCATCTATTTGATTGCGATCGCAAAAACAAGTCGAGTCATCATTCAACTCGGGCAAGATTCTCATACAATATATGAAGATATGTAAAAATTGTTATAAAAACTGGTTTATTCGTATGAGCCTTCCAACTGCTTCTGTCACCGAACTTTTTGCACCAGTCAAAGATGACTTGCGTACTCTCACGGATAATTTGAAGCAGTTAGTAGGAGCAAGGCATCCGATTTTATACGCCGCTGCTGAGCATTTGTTTGAGGCGAAGGGTAAAAGCATGCGTCCTGCGCTGGTTTTGTTAGTCTCACGCGCGACTATGAGCGATCGCGATATCACCTCACGCCATCGCCGCCTCGCGGAGATCACAGAGATGATCCACACAGCTAGCTTAGTACATGACGATGTGATCGACTCCGCTGACTTAAGGCGGGGTATGCCAACCGTAAACAACAGTTTTGGTAATCGTATTGCTGTATTGGCAGGAGATTTTCTGTTCGCGCAAGCATCTTGGTATCTCGCTAACTTAGATGATCTTGAAGTGGTCAAACTTTTGTCGAAAGTGATTACCGATTTTGCTGAAGGTGAAATCCGTCAGAGTCTCACGGCGTTTGATAATAGCTTAACGATGGAAGATTATCTAGAAAAGAGTTTTTATAAAACTGCTTCACTAATGGCGGGTAGTGGCAAAGCTGCTGGTGTCTTGAGTGGTGTCAGTCAAGTACAAGCTGAACAGTTATTTAACTTTGGCAAGCATTTTGGTATCGCCTTCCAAGTGGTCGATGACATTCTTGATTTCACTAGCTCAACTGAGACTCTAGGTAAACCTGCTGGCTCTGATCTGAAGCAGGGTAATTTGACTGCACCAGTACTATTTGCGATAGAGGAGCATCCTCAGTTACGCGGTTTGATCGAACGCGAATTTAGTGAAGTGGGTGATTTAGAGAAGGCGCTTGAACTTGTTCATAGTAGTGAAGGGATTTCGCGATCGCGTGATTTAGCGAAAAGCCATGTCAAGTCTGCATTAGTCGCGATCGAGTGGTTACCATCTTCTGCACCGAAACAATCTCTAATTGGCTTAACCAATTATGTTTTAGATCGCTTGTATTAATTTGGATTGCTAATTAGCAAAGACAGAGAATGCGATCGCCTATTCATTTCTCCATCACCAAGCGATCGCCCCATCAAATATCAAAAATAGCAATCGCCTTTAATTGGAATGACTAACTGCTAAATGTTCAGCAAGGGAGGTTTGAACAACTGCTTGGGGAGTTACTCCTAATCGTTTTGCTTCTTGATTAATTAGCTCAATCATCCAAATCGGTAACTCAATGCTAAGTCTTTTTTGAGTGGCTAAGGGGCGTTTAGCTTGAGATAAATCAAGCATCTCGATAATATCTTCTTCTCCATCGTCAAATTTTCGGTCAAATTCCTTGGTGTTCATATAGAGCAACCTCTTGTGTGCGTGAGCGGCGGACAGATATAATCCGAATATTTTGATCGCGGTAGGTGATAACTCCAGACCAATGCTTACTGTTTATCTTACCAATAACTACAAATCTCGTCTCATCTTGAATTTTGCTGGGGATTTCTAACAAATTTGGATCGTTCCATAATTTTTGAGCATCAACAAAGTCGATTCCATGTTTAGCAAGGTTAGTCTGACTCTTATTTTCATCATATTCAAAGTTCCTCATGGTTCATCTTCAAATTGTCACCAACATTAGGCTTTGAACCATATCACGAATCGCCTCTAATCAAATATCAACAACCAGCGATCGCGAATTCATCTCCCCACAACAAAGCGATCGCCACTAATCAAAATTAAAAACCAGCGATCACAAACTCATCTCCCGAATGAAATGAATTGGGTGACTTCCGTGTATTTTATTTCATTGGTCTTAGTAGATTATTCTAAACGTTTAGAATACAAGTGATTGGGTTTAGAGCTATCAAAAAACCTTTTTATATTTTCTTCCAAGCCCGAAAATCCATGTTGAATTGAGACAATAGTATAGGTGCTTAGGCTTCCCTTTAAAGCCCAATATAAATCGTACTCAAAAATTTCTTTATCTGAATACATTATCAATGAACCTTGATCATTTTCACATACAATCCTTCCGTTAACTATATCGTTTAGCAATCAGATGATTTATAAATCTAGAAATCTCATAGGCGTTAGATATTGATAACTCTCGTTTCGCTATAATTAATTCAGGAGGTAGAGCTTTAATGACATCTAAA
Source organism: Cyanobacteriota bacterium (assembly GCA_043743655.1). Taxonomy (GTDB): domain Bacteria; phylum Cyanobacteriota; class Cyanobacteriia; order Pseudanabaenales; family Pseudanabaenaceae; genus Pseudanabaena. Next base: position 4,775 of record JAYTWB010000417.1, read on the forward strand.
GCTTGTTTTCCATCAGACACTTCCAAGACATCAACGTTTGGGTCTATAGATTGAATAATATTTTTTATTGATAGTCTATTAGCAGATTCGATATCTGCAACTAAGGCTCTTTTTATTGGTTTTGACCAACTAACTCTACAATTATCGTTCATAGGGTTGAATGATTTTTAGATTAGGAATAACCCGATAATGTTTAATATTAAAAGTACAGAGAGTTTTATCTTTGCTGATGGCGCAATGAGCAATTAATGCGTCTAATAGTCCGACTCCATCAGAAAGGCGATATTTACTAAAATTTACCAAAGCATT
>JAYTWB010000418.1:0-12145 GCA_043743655.1 Cyanobacteriota bacterium
ATGATCCTTACTACTGAGTGCATTGTTGTTGATAAGCCTGAAGACAAGGCTGGCAGCGGCGGTGGCGCAATGGGCGCTGGCGGCGACTTCGATTATTAATTAATCTAAGTTAAACAAAAAGAGGAGGAACGCTAAGCGTTCCTCCTCTTTTTGTTTAGAGATAGTTTTTTTTGCAAATTGAATCTTGTGCGAAATTAGCCTTGATTCTTGTATGTTTCAGGAAACTGCTTTTGTAATTGTACGAGTTTCGGTAGGTCATTGATAACTACATAGGGGTATTTAGGGTTACGAACAATAAAATTTTGGTGGTAATCTTCAGCGGGATAAAAATTTTCTAAAGGAACTAACTGCGTCACAATCGGGCTTGAAAAACTTTTGGTCTTGTTAAGGCGGTCGATGTAAGCTTCAGCAATTTGCTTTTGTTCGTCATTTCCAAAAAATATAGCCGAGCGATATTGTTTGCCGCGATCAGGATATTGTCGATTTAACTGTGTTGGGTCATGCGCCACAAAAAAGTATATTTGCAGAAGCTTTTCGTAAGAAATTTGAGATGGATCGAAGGTGATTTTGACGGATTCAGCATGTTCTGTTTGACCACTGCTTACGGCTTCATAAAAAGCTGTTTTAGGAGTTCCACCAGAATAGCCAGAAACGACATCGGAAACTCCTTTTAGATGCTCAAACACTGCTTCCATTCCCCAAAAGCATCCTCCCGCAAAAACTACTGTCATTGTTTCTTTGCCATTAGGAGCAGCAGAAGTCAGATTTGCTTGAGATTTTGTGCCGATTACTTTTACATCAGAAAGAGAAGCAAGAGAGAAAAATGCAATTGATAAGCTTCCGACAACAAAGCAAAAAATATAGAAATTTCGCCGAAACATGTTGATAGACTCTTCATAAAATGAAAGAACATTCATTGCATAATAGACTAAATTAGGCGATCGCTATCTATTTCACTATTAATTGATCGGTACACGAATGTTTTGGAAATCAACGGAAGAAAAATCTTTGTCACTGGAATGGAACTGGTTGCAGACTATTGCTATTTTTATGGTAATTAGCAATGTATTCATGCCATTTTTTACGCTGCTACTAGGGTTGCTTGTTCTATTTAAACAAGGTTGGAGAGCGATCGCCACACCTGTTGATCGCGCTTATTTTTGGCTGTCGCTATGGATGATCTTTACTACGGTTATTGCTTTTAACCCAGCCACAGCTGCAGGAGGCTTGGCTAATTTTTTACCGTATTTCTTTTTAGCGGCGATCGCTAGCTATATTATTCGTACATCTGAGCAATTCATTCATCTTTTATGGCTATTAGTTTTCGGTTCTATTTTTGTTAGTGCATTTGGGATTTTGCAAGCAATTATGAATCGTCCTGATTGGATATTCCCGAAAGTGATTTTTGATAGCTATCCGATTCCTATGGGGTTTAGTCCTGATCGCCGCATTCAGTCATTTTTTGGACATTTCAACGAGACGGCGATTTATCTATTAACGCTATTGCCGATCGCCTTTCATTTTGCCATAGGGAAGGTGAAAAGTATTTCTAAACCACAGCGCGCGATCGCCATAATTGCTCTAGCTCTAGGAACTTGTGTTCTTATTCTCACAGGCTCGCGCAATGCATGGGGATTAGCAATATTGGGTGGTGTGGCGATCGCTCTTTATTATCGTCAGTGGAAACTGGTCGCAGGATTTGGACTTGTGCTGCTAGTGATTGCATGGGCAGTATTTGGACAAAAATTGGGATTGGGTGGCGAAGCACTGCGATCGCTATTGCCAGAAGGATTTGTGAATCGCATCGCTAGTGCTGTTGATCCGAAATTAAGCGACTATGCCTCAACTGCTGATCGCGTAAATGCTTGGCAACTAGCACTCTCGCTGATCTCTCAACATCCATTTCAAGGTTGGGGATTACGCAACTTCCCGCTGATCGCGCAGTCTATGGCTTATGATTTGCGCGGATTGCCCCATGAGCATAATTTTTATTTAGCGATCGCACTTGGGGCAGGGATACCTGCACTACTAGGATTTATCGGCATTATTGTCTGGACAATCTGGACATCGCTCAAGTCGGCGATCGCGCCAAAAACAGAAGGAATGATCGGGGTTGTCGCGATCGCCATTATTTTATGCTTTGCCTCAGGTTGGTTAGATTTAGTGTTTTATGAACCGCGCATAGCGATGTTGTTATGGCTTCTGCTCGGTAGTATGGATGGATTAGCGACAAATAACCACCTTAAAACCTAGAAGAGAAACTACGCTAGGCAGGCAACTTATGCTTCTAGGGTTTAAGTGCCTGAGGTATTTATGAGATCGGTTAAAATTGTCATAGACCAACCTACACACATAAATTTTATGGTTTTATTGAAGTCCCTAACCAAAGAATTAACAACAGAATCAATCGCCATTGCTCAAAAATTTAGCGAGCTACGATCGCAACTTGCTAAACATCAATTAGATGCGTATTTTGTACCTTCAGCAGATGAACATCTCAATGAATATCTACCCGAAGCAAAACAACGCCGTCAGTGGATTAGTGGATTTACGGGTTCCGCAGGAGATTTTTTAATCAGTGCTAATCAGGCTTGGGTGTTTGTGGATTCGCGCTATTACGAACAGGCGGATATGCAAGTAGATGCCAAGCTCCAAAAAGTCTCTAAAGTGGGATTAGAAGAGCATCAAACTGTAGAAGAAGTGTTAGAAGAGCTTGGTCAAAAGTTTTCTAAGCGATCGCAAACTTTGCGGCTCGGGGTCGATCCCTTCACAATTACGATCGCGCAATATCGCCGCTTTTCTGAACAATTGAGCATGAGTGGAGTCGAGATTGTTCCTATCATTGAAAACCTAGTCGATGTCGTGCGATCGCAAAGCCCTTTTGCTGAAAATGATCCAATGCTTGCCTTTGGTGATCAACCAGTGATCACCCTCCCTGACTCGATTACTGGCGAGAGTGTCACCAATAAACTAGAACGCGTTCGTAAAGCGATGGATCGCAAGAAAGCCGCAATTTTGCCTGTGACTAAGCTTGATCAGATTGCATGGCTTTATAACTTGCGTGGTCGTGATGTGGAGTGCAATCCTGTATTTATTAGCTATGCGATCGTTACCCAGACTGACGCGTACCTATTTACGAATACCTCGCGCCTCGATGATGCAGTCCGTAACTCCCTAGCAGGACTGGTGAACATCCTTGAATATGATCAGTACATTCCCACTTTGCGATCGCTTGTCTCTGATGGTCAGCGGGTGCTAATCGCGATCGCCCAAACCACATTCGGCACATATCTCCAACTTAAACAAGTCGGTGCAAAAATAGTTGATGCGGAACATCCAGTTGAGACTTTTAAAGCTCACAAAAATCCCATTGAAATTGCTCAAATGCAGCAAGCAAACCTCAAAGCTAGCTTTGCAAAAACACTTACACTCAAATGGATAGAAGAACAAATCAGCGCGGGTAATAGCATCAGCGAGCGCGATGTGGCGCACAAAGTCGAAGGTTTGTATAAACAACAAGCAGGATTTGTTGATCTCAGTTTCCCCACGATCGCAGGGGCAGGTGCGAACGGCTCGATTGTACATTACAGCAACCCAAATCCTGCTTGCAAACTGCTAAATGGCGATTTACTTCTCTTAGATTCAGGTTCGCAGTTCTATGGTGGCACGACCGATGACACGCGTTCCATTAGCATCGGTACACCCACTGCCGAACAACGCGATCGCTATACCGAAGTTCTCAAATCTCATATCAATTGCGCGATGCAAAAATTCCCAAAAGGAACTACAGGCAGCCAAATTGACGGGATCGCTCGTTCTTCGCTTTGGCAAAATGGACTAGACTATGGACATGGCACTGGACACGGCGTTGGCGTATTTCTGAATGTCCATGAAGGACCAAATGGCATCAGCAAACGTGTCAATCAATCCCTCGATCTCGGCACTATCAATAGCATCGAACCCGGATATTATCAACCGCTATGGGGTGGTATCCGTTTAGAAAATCTTTACTTTGTCAAACAAGTGCCAGATTCCAATCTAAATCCCAATCTAAGTCCCAGTTCAAATGCTAATCAAAATTCTACCCCCTGGTACGAATTTGAATCTTTAACATATATTCCCTTTGATAAAAAACTAATCAATCGCGATAAGCTGAATCCGCAACAAATTACATGGCTCGAAAATTACTATGCGATCGCGATCGCTAAGCTATCACCGATGCTAACCACCGAAGAAACTACATGGCTAAAACAAGCCTGTGTTATTTCTTAATCTTCATAAAGGGCGGGATGCCGCCCTTTATGAACTCCTTACTAGCGAGGTCTTCCCAAAGTAGTGATGTATAGCACCGCCTCATCACTGGGAATACCGAGAACCTCATTGACTAGATCATCAAAGAAACCAGCAATGCCACTCACACCGACACCGAGAGCGATCGCCGCCAGATTTACGCGTTGTCCCAAATGACCAGCATCCATATGCAAATAACGATAAACGCGATCGCCATATTTTTCTATGGCACTTTGGAGATCAGATGTATGGAAAATCACTGCCCCTGCATCGCGCCCCAATTCTTGACCGAGACAGAGATAATGTAACTCATCTTGAAAATTTTTAAAGCGAATTTGGCGTAATTCTTGAGATTTAGGAGCGTAATAATAACATCCTTCTTCCAAACCTTCGACACGCGTGACCACGATAAAAGTCTCAATTAAGCTCAGATCGAAATAATCAGGACTACCATCCATACCTTGATCAGTATAGTGTTGTGGCTGATAGGTGAAATCAAGAATTGCTTTCAGTTCTGCTAACTCCAACTTCCCTCCACTATATTCACGAGTCGATCGCCGTTGCAAAATAGTATTCTCTAGAAGTTCTAGATCATCACCCCAATGAATACTTGCTGTGGTTGTATTTACTTTTGTGCAGAAAGGGAAGTTGTACTTATCCATATCTTGTTCAGAAGATAGAACAGCATTTTCTTTGTCAGTCACTTGCTCTAAAAGCTTCTGCATATTTGGCTTCTCAGTGATTTGGGTCGCCTGATGCAAGTATGCTAATAATTCACCATCAGGTAGTTTGGGATAACTGATATCAGTTGCCGATCGCAAAGCCGTCATCATTCCTTTTGACATCGCAATATTTTGGGAATCGCGCAACACAAGCTGACGTGATTCTTGACCGCGACCAGTTTGTTCTTCATCTTCTAGATCAATGATTGGCACGATCGCGATCGCCCCTTCTAATTGCTTATCCAAAAATAAAAGCTCATTTACAGCTTCATCAGCAAAGCCACCAATCAGAGATACTTGATAATCCTCGATCGCACTAGCAATTTCGATATTCCCCAACAAATGCCCCGTATCCAGAAAAATGCGGCGATAAGCGCGATCTTGATAGCGCCATGCCGAGCGATGAAATACTGCCGTGACTGCGATCGCCATGGGTGTATTTTGTAGAGCAGGATGACCAAAGCAAGCCTTTTGCAAACCTGACCACACATTATGATCTTGCCAAAAATGAATCAAGCTATGCGTGCGTGGTTGATAATTATAAATTCCCGCCGACAAAAGTGGTGTACCCGCAGAAATCAAATACAACTCCGCAGGATATAGCCCACCCGCTGACGGAGCCGCGCGCAGATAAAAATCTTCACCCGTAACCATTGGCATTCGGGCTGTCAACCCATAACTACAAAACAATAACCGTGACAACCGCCGCCACCGACTCGCCAATAAGCCATCGCGATCAGACTGAATATTTTCGGTGAGATAGGGCTTTAGGTCATACACCGTACCAATTTTGTAGTCCTTGTAAGGTGATGGCTGTGTATTCCAATCTAAGCCCTGACTCTTGCTTGCAAGGGTTGCAGGTGCATATTTGGTGCGTTCGTGATAATGTTCGGCAAAAGAAAATCTGGCTGAGGGCATGGCTTTGCAAATAGGCAGCAGGTGTCAGTCTGATGTTATCGGAAAAATGGCAAAAGTAGAGACAAACGCTTAGCATGTCTTTCTGCTCAGCATAAATAGGAGTGTGGGTCGCCCTTCTAGGTTTTAAGGTTATTTATGCTGAGCTACTTACTTTTGTTATATGATTAAAAGATTGTCAAAAATTTTCCAATCGGAAATTATAGAATTAAAACAGAGATAACGTAATGGCAGTTCCCAAGAAACGCACATCTAAATCAAAGCGAGATAGCCGCAAAGCTGTATGGAAGCGCAAGGCAGCAGTTCATGCTCAAAAAGCAATTTCACTTGGTAAGTCTATTCTTTCGGGCAAAAATGATGGTTTTGTCTATCCAATGGCGGAAGAATCAACAGAAGACGGCGAAGAATAACTTAAAGCTTACTCTAATAAGTTCTTATAAAAAAGACGCGCATTGCGCGTCTTTTTTATGGATATGAATCTTAGCTTAATTTTGCGGCTACTAATCGCCATATTTGCCATCCAGCGGTCAGTCCTAAAACACAGGGAATCGTAAGTATTGCGATCGCTATAAAAAATCTACGGTTTTGGTTGAGTAAAGATTCGCCAGTTAGAGCAATCATGGTCGTACTAAGCCAGAGCATAATCGCCAAAAATACGAAATAAAACTGGACTTTAGCCAAGAATATTAAACCGCCGACAATCAAAAAACCGCTTAACAAGTAGCTCCATTTCATCAGTGCGTAGTCAGCAAAGGCCGTGATCGTTGGTAATAGTCCCGCGATCGCAAAGCCCGCGATCGCCAGATTTTTTCGCACTGGAATCGTCAGCACTATTGATAAAAAATAGCCAAGAAAGATATAGCTGATCAAAATAATTACCAGCCATAGCCACACAAAATTTTCTCTTTTAGCAAATCCTTTGAGTCGATCGGTTCTAAATTGGGGTAAGCGTATCTTTGGCAAATCCCAAGCTGGTCTGAATCTGGACAGACTCAATCGTCTTAACGAGTTTGGCGAATCACGATTTTTTTTGGAGCGACCCGCCCCAGAGCTTTGATTTTGATCATCAAGATTCTCATTATCAAGATCGTCAGCCATAACTTTTTGATAATTTTTTACTGTAGCGATCGCACTTTAAGTAACTTGCGAGTAAGAGAACCTCAAAGCAGTTTTCTTACTCGCGATCCTTTTGGTAATCCGACTTTATAAAGAAGTCTCTGAAGCCACGATCATTGAGCCAACACCACTATTTGTGAAAATTTCGAGCAGTAATGAATGTGGGACTCGACCATCAACAATATGCGCTGCTTTTACGCCCTGAGCTAGCGATCGCACACAGCACTGTACTTTAGGAATCATTCCACCACTGACCACACCCTTAGTGATTAACTCCCGCGCAGTTTGAATAGTCAGGCTACGATAGAGCGTACTGGGGTCTTTGTAATCATGCAAAATCCCTGCAATATCGGTAAGCAAAATCATCTTCTCGGCTCCTAGTGCCGCCGCTAGCTCACCCGCGACTGTATCCGCATTAATGTTATAAGACTGCCCTATTTCATCACTTGCCACGCTCGACACCACAGGGATATGTCCCGCTTCAAGCAGAGTGGTGAGCAAACCAATATTAATATGATTAACCTCACCGACAAAACCGATCGCATCATTTCCCTGTGGACGAGCGCGAATCAAGTTTCCATCTTTGCCACAAAGACCCACCGCCGAGCCACCTGCGAGGTTAATCATTTCCACAATTTGTTTGTTAACTCGCCCAACTAAGACCATTTCTACAACTTCCATAGTCTCAGCATCAGTGACGCGCAAACCATCGATAAATTGAGGCTTGATGTTGAGCTTAGTTAGCCATGTGTTGATTTCAGGACCGCCGCCATGCACAAGCACAGGTCGTAGTCCCATAAATGACATCGTCACCACATCACGAATCACGTCCTGTCGTAGGCTAGCTTCTTTCATCGCTGCGCCGCCATATTTGACAACAACAGTACGCCCCGCAAACTGCTGCATATATGGCAGAGCTTCACTTAACACCTGAACGCGATCGCTGTCTGTTAGCATTTAACGCCTCGATTAATTTTCTAAACATCTTAGCAAGATTCTTGCTTCTTCTCCCTTTGGCAGATGGCTAGGATGACGGTCTCTAAATACCCGCGATCGCCATTTCAAAAGCCATACAAACTGAAGGAATAGAAAACTTAGTTTTAGCTTGTATATAGGCAGTCTCCACCATTTGACTGGTGAAGTCGCGATCGCCAAAAACTTGTCGCATCGCCTCCGCTAATAAGCGCGGATCATTCGGTGGGATTAATAAACCCGTAACTCCATTCTCAATAATTTCGCTAGTGCCACCGCCGATTGTGGCGATCGCCACACGTTTGGCGAGTTGCGCCTCGACAATCACTCTCCCAAATGGCTCAGGAGCCGTTGAACAATGCGCGATCGCATCACAAGCCTTCATTAATTCAGGAATATCTTCCCGAAAACCGAGCCAATGCACACGACCTCGCAAACTTTCTTGAGCAGCAATATTTTTTAATTTCTCTGTATATTCCGCTTCACCAAATAGCGCATCCCCAACTAGCAACACATGCACATCGGGCAACATACTCGCCGCCTCTAGCAAAATATGTTGACCTTTCCAATAAGACAAACGGCTAAACATGCCAATCAAATAGCGATCGCGCCCGATCTCCAACTGATCACGCAGTCCAGTTTGACGATCATCAATGCAATCAAACTTCTCCCCCGAAAACCCGTTATAAACCGTCCGCAATAACTGACGCTTACCACCTGCGGCGATAAATGCGTCACCTGTCGCCTGAGAATTAACAATTACTCTGGTCGCAAACCAATTTGCTAGCGTCACCGCAATTCGCCGATTAGTTGCACTAAAAATATCCGCTGTCAAAATATCGTGCAAATGCCAAACTACAGGCGCACCACCAAATAATCGCGCGATCGCTGACACCACAAATCCTTTCTGGTTATTGGCATGAATCAAATCAAAATCTTTACTTCTTTTAGCAATTTGTTGACCGAGCCGCCACAGATCACCAATTGATTTGAGAGAAGCTAATCCACTTGATACTTTCACATCAGCAAGCGATCGCGAAGCCTGTAAAACTTCAACCTTCACCTCTAAATCTTCGAGCCGATGTTTTAAAGCGCCATCGGTTAATAATAAAACTTTGCTACTATCACGATAAGCATGGGCAAAGTCGAGCAAACAAAGCTCTCCACCACCCAAAACTGCGGTATAGCTCACGAATAAGATTCTTGTTTTATTCATTTTTGGTGAGATTAGTTGCGGGTTTCATAGGATATATAATTGACAAGGGTATCAGCTAGAGCTATGGCTCTAAAAAATGCACCACAATCTTTTTTTAAAGAATAATGTTTAAGTTCGTCCAAAAACTCACCTGCTTAGCGATCGCCACCAGTGTAAACATTGGCGTATGTCTGAGTCCCACATTTGCTGAAGACAGCAGTCTTGGCATCATTATGCGGCGTGGACATTTGCGCGTGGGGATCGATGCCGCAATCGGTGGTCCTTATATGTTTTGGAATGCCAAGACTCAGTTTTACGATGGATTTGAGTTAGAGATTATCCAAGAAATTGCCGCAAGATTAAATATTGAGCCGCGTCCGATTAATATCCCGTGGTCAACTCAACCTGAAAACTTAGCTTCGCGACAAATCGATATGCTGCTCAGTGCGCGCGAAGAGGGCGCTCTAGAGACAGGTGGTAAATTTATTGAAACTAATGCTTACTATCGCAGCGCTCAGAGATTGTTGATCAGGGCAGATGGCACACAAATCAAATCTCTGCGCGACATGATCGGCAAGCGGGTAGGCGTTGTGGCAAATAGCGGCGGTGCCGCGATCGCCGAAACCTATAATAAGAATAGAGGAAACGCCATTCGGCTGTTTTCGTCAAGAGATTTAGATCGGATGATTATTCAGCTACGCGATCGCCAGCTTGATGCGATGATCGTTGATGAACCCGTAGCAGTGTGGCAAGTACGCAACAATCCGAATTTTATAATTGTCGGTGAGCCTTTAATTCCAATTCGCTTGGTAGCGATTGTCAATAAAGACGATGTTTCGCTTAAAAAAGCCGTAGATAAAGCTTTAACAGAAATGCTTCAAGACGGTAAACTCGAACAAATACTCAAGAGGTGGAACTTGTTGGAAAGCCAGAAAACTTTAAAATCGACAAAGGACTTGCCAGCTACGGTATTAGCGATCATTACGCCGTACTCGGTTTACCAATGACAACGGATGCTGCTCAGATTCGCAAAAAATTTCTGAAGCTAGCTAAAATTTTGCATCCTGATGTCTTTGGCAGAACTACCGAAGAAAAGGAGATGGCAACTAAATATTTCTCAAAAATGGTTAGCCCCGCTTATCAATTGTTAAATAGCGATCGCGAGAGGGGTGAATATTTAGCAACTTTGAGAATGTTTGCTCAAAACAAAAAACAAAAAGAAGAAACTCCCACCCTCAGTTCCGAAATTGCCCAAAAGCTCTATCGCATTCCCCACGAGATCACATACAAGCAATTTGTGGAACAGGTCGCGCCTAAGCAATACGAAAGCCTAGACTCAATCTTGGAATATACGTCAACTCTCAGCGAGTTAAATCTCGTATATATGCTCACTCAGACCAGTCTCAGCTTCACATCAGGTAGCAGCATTGCATCTGCGCCATCTGTGACTGGCAATCAAGAAAGAAGCCCTGCACCACCCGCCACATCTCCAGCACTCCGTAATCTCAATATGGCAGAGCTATTTATCAGTAAGAAGCAATGGATCGATGCTCTCAAAGAATTACTTACCGCTGAAAAGCTCGATCCTAGTAATGCTAAAGTTTACGCGCTTAAAGGTGTAGCCCAAATGAATCAAAATGCAGCCGCGATCGCCAAGTCCAGTTTTCAAAAAGCACTGAAACTCGATCCCCAAGAGCCAACTGCCCTTAAATATATCAATCAACTGAATACGCCAAAGACACCTGAAAAACCACCCGAAAAAAAGGGTGGGCTATTTGGTGGATGGGGCAAAAAATAAGTAACAAAAAATAAGTAAAGAGAGGCGAGTAATTTGGATTTCCGTAGACTAAAATACTACCGACACAATTCGCTAATTCTCGTTGTAAGTGGCGATGATCTGCTCATATCAGCGATCGCTCAAGGACTAGCCGCCGCAAAATATAATTACATCACTACAGCTAGTGGTGATGAGGCGTGGGAGTTAATCTTACAAAAAAAACCAGCGATCGTCCTCGCTGATTGGTCAATTCCTGATGTCTCAGGTTTAGCGCTATGTCATCGAGTCAAAGCCAACCTCGGACATCCTGAACTGATGGCGACTTACTTTATCTTGATGGTCGAATCATCTAATCAAGAGCAATGTCAAGTTGGTCTTGATACAGGCGTGGATGAGTTTTTGAGCAAGCCTGTTGATAACTCTGAGTTGAAGGTCAGGATACGCACAGGGCTACGAGTCAGTGCGCTGATGCAGTCTTTGACATGGACAAACCAAAGACTGTTAGCTCAAAATGACTTATTAGATACGCTTACACTATCAGACCCCTTAACTAAAGTTTTGAGTGAGCAAGCTTTTGCTGAGGTAATTCCGAAAATGCTGCGGCAATTTCAAGGGTTTGGTACTTACAAAAGCTATCCTTTTATAAGTGTCTTGATCATTGATATTGATTGTTTTAACCAAGTTACTGACTCATATGGGGACAAGATTGGGGATGAAGCGATTAAGGCGATCGCAGGTCGCTTAAATCATAGTTGCGCGCCAAATAGTTTGCTCTATCGTTACGGCTTTGACAAGTTTGCTTGTGTTACGCCACATAGCGATGATCGGGGTAGCTTCCAACTTGCTAATGAGATGATGGCAAACATCCGCAGCCATCCGATCGCTATTTCGTCAGGATTGTTATTTCCACTTACCGTTAGTATCGGCGGCGTAGTTATATCTTTAAGCTCTCAAAATACTGACCTCAGCTTTGCCAAACTCGTGTCCATATCTGAACGATCGCTTTTACAATCTCAACAATCTGGTGGCGATCGCGCCTATATTGAAGAAATCATAACCGCGTAAAAACTATCCCTATTTTGGGCTTAATCTTTGTGACGTGAGGCTTTAATCTGATCGATGAAAAATTCCTCTAGAGTTTGTCGAGCTAGCTCGATC
>JAYTWB010000419.1:0-6137 GCA_043743655.1 Cyanobacteriota bacterium
TGTTTCTGACCCAAGCGATCGCGCGGCAGTATTTCAAACTTTATTGGCAGCTGATGCCCTGCGCTATCTCACCTTGCAAGTCACAGCCAGCAAAGCCTCAGGGCATCCAGGTGGATTTGCGAGTAGTGCTGAGGCTGTGGCAGCGTTTTATATGCTGGGTCACAAAAATATGCCCACTGAAGTCGGACATCATGCCCCAGGCTACTACAGCGCCATGTTTCTTGATCGATCGCTTGAAGATATGGGTATCAGTACTGTGACCCAAATGCGCGATCGCTACCGCGAAACTCATGGTCTGCTCGGACACTTGTCAGGATATATTCCTGGGATTCTGTCTCCTGCAGGTCCACTTGGACAGGGGCAACATTTTGCAATGGCAGCGGCTCTACTGCACCGCGACAAGCTTTTTCCTGTGACGATGGGCGATGGCGGCATGGGTGAACCGTATCCGATTAGTGCGATCGCGCATTTTCATACTGCTTATCCAGAAGTGACAAATTTCATTCCGATTCTGGTTTGGAATGGTTATAGCCAAGAGCATCACAGCATGGTTTCCACAAAGACCAATGCGGAGATGATTGCATTTTGGCAAGGGAATGGATTCGATGAAGTAGTTCTCATCGATGCCAAGAATTTTGATGATCAAAATCAGCCTGAAGCTTATGTTGATAGTACGATCTTCTCTTTCAAGCAACGTCTTGCGTTTACAGAAGCAGTTCTCGTGGGTGCTGCCAAAGCTGCCAAATTAGCTTTGGGCGGTAAACTGACTGTGTTTATCATCAAGCAACTCAAGGGCGCTGGAGTTCATGCACGCGGCGCGAAATCCCATAATCTCTATGCTCATCACACCCTTGACAATGCAGATGTGATTTCAGGTTTAAAAACGCGCGCGCTCAATCCTGAAGCATGGCAAACTGTTCGCACCAATTTGGAATGGGCGGGCGGCGGTTCTTCTTCTAAAACCGCAGTTACAGAATCAGTACTTCCCTTAACTGATTTAGGAACTTTGCCTCTCGAAGAATATGCGATCGCTGAGTCAAAAGTCTCAACAACTGCAATGGGTCGCTTGGTTGGTTATGTCGGACAAACCGATAAGCGTTATATCGTCACTAATGCTGATGGTAACGAAGCTTCAGGCATTGCCAATATCAACCAAGCCCTGAAAATCAATCACCCGACCAAAGATGATCTGTATAACCAAGCCCCTGGCGGTCAAGTTTATGAACCTCTCAGCGAAGATGCTTGTGCTGGTTTAGCAGTTGGCTTAGCACTAATGGGAAGTCGGACACTTTGGTGTTCTTATGAATCCTTCGCAATTAATGGACTGCCAATTTGGCAAACCGTCACTCAAGCAATGGCAGAACTTCGCCGCCCAACTCCAGCAACTGTCTGCTTATTTACCGCAGGCGCATTAGAGCAAGGTCGCAATGGCTGGACACATCAGCGCCCTGAAATCGAAGGTTACTTTGCCTCGATGATGCGAAATGGGAATGTGTTCCCTCTATTTCCGCTTGATGCAAATAGCATTCAAGTTTGTTATGACTGGGCGCTAAAGGCAGTGAATAAGGGCGTGGTAATCACCGCAAGTAAATCACCTTTAGCGATTCGGACTACTTTCGAGCAGACCAGACAAGCGCTCGAAGATGGGGCGATCATACTGCAAGAAATCGCTGGCAATAAAAAGGTCGTCTTCGCCGTAATCGGTGACTTGATGCTAATTCCTGTTTACGAAGCTGCTCAAAAGCTAGCTGAACAAGGTATTGGTTCCAAAATCGTTTCAATTATCAGTCCCCGCCGCCTCTATCGTCCCTCTGACGTGGCTTGGAACACTTGCTCGGAGCCAGATGGCAAGTTCCTTAGTGATGCTGATTTTGAAACATTCTTTGGTGGTGATGCTCTGATCGGCGTGGTTGGTGGTGCTTCAGCAATGCTTGAACCTGTGATGCTGCGTAGTAACAGCAAGCGCGATGTGTTTGCATGGAAGCGCGGCGAAACTACAGCTTCAGTCAGTCAATTGTTTAATTTTAATGGCATGAATGCTGAGGCGATTTGCGATCGCGCCAAGCAGTTGATTAGTTAAACTTGCCTGACACTCAAACTATAGGCTTATTATGAAGAGTGACGCTTCGCGTCACTCTTCATAATAAAAAATTGCGATTTCTAATTTACAGAACGGGTTCGACGGGGCTCGAACCCGCAACTTCCGCCGTGACAGGGCGGTGCTCTAACCAATTGAACTACGAACCCAAACTTTTGATTTTAAAACACTAATCAGAAACTCTTTTAGAGCTTGCTTTTCGCGTTTTTTATTTAAGCGCTCCTTATTATGTGGATTTAGGAGAGGTTTGTCAATACTCTAGGCATATTTTTTTGAAGTATCGTAAAAAGCCTGAAAATGTCGTTCGAGCTAGCCATGTCGTGATATTCTTTCAGCCATTATTTGCCAGCTAAATTTATCCATTCGGGTTAGTTCGGTGTAGAGGATTTACATGAATTGCTTTAAAAGCGCAAAGATTAAGGGTGCGAAAATTGCGATCGCCGCAATATATTTGATCCAAGTAGTTAATTTGGCGATCGGGCAGGAGGCGATCGCCTTACCTGGGCAAACATCTGATCAAGTTGCTGACTGGATCAAGACCAATCCAGCTTTGCGCCCTGAGAATGGGGAACGCTTATTGGTGCGAAAAAGTGATACCCCCGCCAGACGATTTCAGTTTCAGGCAAGTGTTCTGCTCCCAGGAATTGCGGAAATCAAGGGAAATGCTTATGTGATCCGTAGTGAGCAAATCAAGTTTTTTGACATCATCAATGGGGTAACGCGATCACGTTTAGAGGAATCATTGCGTTCTATTTATGGACCAGAAATCATGCGCGATTATGCCAGAGCTGAGAGAGTCTATGCCTATCCAACAGTGGCGATGTTAGGGCGATCGCAAGGCAAAAATGTCTCGGCGATACGCAGCAACTTGCAAGGAGAATTGCGACAGGGTAAGAAATATGGCTACTGGGTGGAATTATTGCAAAATGGCAAAGGTAGCGCTAATTCTGGACAGATCACCGTGTTTGAGTTGCAAAGCTTGCCCAAACTGGAGCAAGAGCTAATTAGCAAACGCGAAAAGATTTAAGGAATCTTTGGTTCCTACTTAAAAATTAGCAGCAAATTAGCAACACCAAAGTATACGGTGTGATCAACATAGTTACTTTACAAAACTTATCGTGGGTTTTTGGTTGAAATACCCGTAAACGCGGCATTTTCTGATGAGATAGAGTTAGATATTTAGTTGGAAAACCCTATACTTGGGTAAATATTATTTCGACTTTTTACATAACCCTTTAAAGATCACAAGGCAGACACATGAGCGTAACAGCGTCAAGTGGTGCAGTAAATGCCCGCCCCAGTTTATATCAGACCTCTTTAACTTCCACAATCTCTCAGATAGAGCAGCAAGATCGGTTTGCGACTCGTAGCGAATTAGATGATTTATCCACATATTTTCAATCTGGACTAAAGCGCCTCGAAATCGCCGAGATTTTAACCAAAAACTCGGACAATATCGTTTCTAAAGCAGCTAGCCGTATTTTTACGGGTGGTTCACCCATGGCATTTTTAGAGAAACCTAAAAATAGCGATGAAAAGGTAGAGGTGGGTCAAGATGGTCGCGTTATCGATATCAAACGCGGCATGGAGCTTGGTACAACCATTTACACCGAAGCAAGCGAAGGTGGTTTTTTAGGAACAATCAAGAGTTTCTTTAGTAATGTTGGCGTTACTGGTGTTATTGATGCAACACCTGCTAGCTTCCGTCCGATTAACGTTTCTCGCTATGGCGCAGACCGCATGAAAAAGTCGTTGCGTGACTTGTCATGGTTCTTGCGCTATGCCACCTATGCGATCGTGGCGGGCGATCCAAATATCCTTGCTCAGAACGTGCGTGGCTTGCGCGAAATCATCGAAGCAGCTTGCTCGACTGATGCCACGATTGTGGCTTTGCAAACGATGAAGCAAACCGCGGCAGGTTATTTTCTCAATGATCCTGTGGCGATCGAAATCATTAAGCAGTACATGGATGTGGCGATCGCTGAATTTAAAGCAGCAACACCTTCGCCCAAAGTGCGTCAGCGTAACTCACCTGACTTGCAAGGCTTAGCCCTACCTCAGATTTACTTCAACACAGCCGAGCGCCGCCAGAAGTTTGTCATGAAGGCTGGGATGACAGGAACTGAGAAGAACAGCGTTGTCAAAGCAGCTTATCGTCAAATTTTTGAGCGCGACATCACTCGTGCTTATAGTCAAGGTATTTCTGATCTTGACTCTAAAG
The DNA here is from genome assembly GCA_043743655.1 of Cyanobacteriota bacterium. Taxonomy (GTDB): domain Bacteria; phylum Cyanobacteriota; class Cyanobacteriia; order Pseudanabaenales; family Pseudanabaenaceae; genus Pseudanabaena. Next base: position 4,320 of record JAYTWB010000419.1, read on the forward strand.
TTAAAAATGGTGAGATCTCGGTGCGTGAATTTGTGCGCCGCTTAGGTTTGTCGCCTCTGTACCGCGATCAATTTTTCTTACCTTTCATCAACTCGCGCGCTGTTGAATTAGCATTCAAGCATTTCCTCGGTCGATCGCCTGAAAGCCGTGAAGAAGTTGCGGCTTATTTCGCGATTGTCTCCAAAGGCGGTCTGTCGGCTCTGATCAATGCGCTGGTCAACTCCAAAGAATACAGCGACTACTTCGGCGAAGAAACCGTCCCTTATTTGCGCGGTTTTGGACAAGAAGCGCAAACTGCGCGTAACTGGGGCGCACAGTTTGACCTGTTTAACTATTCGGCTCCTTTTCGCAAGGTTCCCCAGTTCATCACTCTATTCGCGGCTTACGAGCAACCACTGCCCGATCAGCATGTTTATGGTGCAGGTAATGATCCTTTAGAAATCAAGTTTGGCGCGATTTTCCCGAAAGAAACTCGCAACCCTAATGCTTCACCCGCACCTTTTGGCAAAGACACTCGCCGTATCTTGATTCGCAATGGTGCTGGCATCACCAACCAACTCAGCAATCCTGCGGCGACTGGATCAATCGATTCGATGAGTCCCAAAGTATTCAAACTCGATCAAACTTTGCGCGACAACGTCAAAGTTGGCAAAGGTGGTAAGACTTCATCGGTAAAAGGTACAAGCGTTACCTATTCTGAAAGCTCTACTCAAGCGGTGATTCGTGCGATTTATTTGCAAATCATTGGCTACATTCCTTTTTCGGGTCAGCGACTTGATGCGGCTGAGAGTAAGCTCGAAAATGGTGAAATCTCGGTACGCGAGTTTGTGCGTATTCTCGCCAAGTCACCAACTTTCCGCGATCGCTATTGGAGCAAGCTTTATGTTTGTAAGGCGATCGAGTACACGCATCGCCGCCTCTTGGGTCGCCCCACCTATGGTCGTCCCGAAATGAACGCTTACTTTGATCTTGCATCGAAGAAAGGTTTCTACGCCGTTGTTGATGCAATCCTTGCAACGAAGGAATACGAGCAAGCTTTTGGGGAAGATACTGTCCCTTATGAGCGCTATCTCACTCCTGCGGGTGTGTCACTTCGCAACAATCGCAACAGCACTCTCGGTGAAGAGAAAGGCACAAAAGTTGTGGTTGAGCCGACACCTAAGTTCATCGAACTTGGTCAAGTCACCGAAGATCGTTCTTCAGTGTCGATACGCGATCGCATCAATCAAGGTGTGGACAAGAAGCGCGAACAACGCAAAATCTTCAAGCTCACCACTACCGAGCCTGTGGAAACAGGAGCTTTGGTTCGGGCGGCTTATCGTCAAGTGTTTGAGCGTGATATGGATGCTTATGTGGCTAGCTCACAGTTCAGCCAATTTACTTCCAAGCTGCTTAATGAAGAACTCACCGTCAAAGAATTTATCTTAGCGATCGGTACATCTGATCTCTATATCAAAGAGTTCTATGCACCATTTCCGAATACCAAAGTAATCGAGTTGGGGACAAAACATTTCTTAGGACGTGCGCCCCTCGATCAAGCGGAAATCCGTAAGTACAACTTGATTTTGGCAAATAAAGGTATCAAGGCAATGGTGACAGAAATGGTCAACAGCATGGGCTATCTGGAAGCCTTTGGTGAAGACGTTGTTCCTTACAATCGCTTCGAGACATTCCCTGCGGCTAACTATCCTAATACCAAGCAGCTCTACGATCGCTTAACCAAACAGGACAAGTCGATCGTTGTGCCTAGCTTCGCTACAGTCAAATCGAAAATCCCAACTACGGTTTAACTCAAAAGAAAGCCCAAAAAGTGTGAAG
>JAYTWB010000420.1:0-2767 GCA_043743655.1 Cyanobacteriota bacterium
GTTTAAGCCACTAGCTTATGCGCTGATTTTATTGCGGGTAGAAGGATATCCTTGTATTTTTTATGCTGATTACTACGGTGCGCATTACAAAGATTATGGCAAAGATGGTAATGAGTATGAAATCTGGATCGAAAGCCACCAATGGTTGCTGGATAAGTTTTTGTCGGTGCGCCAGACTTATGCCTATGGTGAGCAGTATGACTATTTTGACCATCCCAATACGATTGGTTGGATGAGATTTGGGGATCAGGAGCATCCAGGTGGTTTGGCGGTAGTGATGAGTAATAGTGAAGATGGCAGAAAATCAATGCAGACTGGACATCCTAACTGCACCTATGTAGATATTACTGAGCATGTAGATGAGCCGATTATCACGAATGCGGAAGGATGGGCTGAGTTTCGTTGTAATGCTGGTTCTGTTTCGGTGTGGATATTGCAAGCTTAAGATTTAGAGAGAGTGCTTTGAGTGATGGACTTGTCTCAGAAATTTTTTGAAAGTGGCGCGAAGCAATACTTTCAAAAAATTTTTTGAGTTTTTATGTCAGCCCAAAGCGCTGTATGATCGTAATTTCACATATCGCTTTTAAAATAAATAATAAATTAAATAAATAAATTAACTTATGGCTTTATATCGCTTAATTTATGTTAGTCAGGCTGTTTCGGGTCTGGAATATCCCGACTTGGTGGAAATTTTGGATAAGTCCGAACGGAATAATCGAAAAGTGGGAATTACGGGGATGTTAGGGTTTGGGGACTCTATGTTTTTGCAAGTCCTAGAGGGCAGTCGGCGTGTGGTCAGCCAGACTTATAATCGTATCCTGCTAGATAAACGTCATGTTAATGCGGAATTAATCGACTTCTCTGAGATTGAACACCGTGATTTTGGGGTTTGGTCGATGAAGGTGGTACAGCTTGGCAATCAAGTTGAGGTGCGCGACCTTGTTTTGAAGTATTCCAGTTCAGACACGTTTTCACCGATTGCGATGACTGGAAAGCAGAGTCTTCAATTTTTGCGTGAACTTACAGAACTCTATCAACGAGGTGCAATGTTAAGCAATTGAGTCTGATCTTCCTTGTTTGATTGTTGCGGTTTTCCGCGAGTTGCGCCAATTATCCAATTGCCTAAGGTGGGAAATAGTTGACACAAGTTGACTCCTATATTGGCGAGTGGTGGTTGGACGAAACAGTTATGCATCATCCGTCCTAGTTGTAAACGGGTTTGAAATTCTCTTTGCCATGCGATCGCATATTTTTGTTTAAAGGCGATCGCACTAAGTTGATGTTCTAAAAACTGACTGACAAAGGGAACTGCTATTTCTGCTGATCGCAGAGCCATTGCCATGCCATCTCCACAGAGCGGTGTAATCATTCCGGCTGTATCACCAATCATGCAAATATCGCTATGAAAGTTGCCTTTTAGGGAAAAGGTAATCTGGCTTAAGCCTTGCAATGATGTTGAAACCCGTTTCATGTTGTGAAATCGATCGGCTAAAACTGGATTTTTGGCTAGAGATTCGGGAATATCTAAACCTTTGTGTGTTGGTTCTTTCATGATTCGTTCATGGGCAATCCAACAAACATTAATTTCACCTGTTTCGATTTGTGACAATCCACAGTATCCATTTGGGAAACTATGTAACTCGATCACATCAGCAATATCAACGCCTGTAAAATGTCCTTTGTAAGCGATCCAGGGCGATCGCTGCTGCACAAATTTACGATTAAGTGTGCGATCAAGAGGCGATCGCTTACCAAATGCGCCCAATACCACTCGTCCTCGAAACTCTCCTTTGTTGGTATTGACCGTAAAGCCTTCTTGCAAATTCCCAGATACGCCTGTAACTTTTGTATTGTCTTGACAATCGACATTTAGAGCTTGCGATCGCTGAAACAGCATTAAATCTAGTTGATAGCGACTCAGTCCTAGTGCGGCACTGGGGAGATCGCTGCGAAATGATGCACCGCTAGCGGTAGTCAAATAAGCGCGATGAATTGGATGTGCGCCCGCCTTGCGAACTTGTTCTAGTATGCCAAGATTCTCAAATGCTTCAGTCACTTCAACAGATAGAAATTCGCCGCAGAGCTTATGCATTGGGTAATGGCTTTGCTCTAGCAATAGCACCCGATAGCCACGCTTTGCTAGTTGGATGGCAGCACTACAGCCCGATAGTCCTGCACCGATCGCGATCGCATCGTAAATCATATTTTATTTAGATTATAGCTTTCCCTAGCTTTGGGTAGTGCGGGAGCGGTAAAACCCAGATTGTGGACTTTACTGAGAATTTTAATTTATCTAAAAATAAATATCTCGCTCTAAGACATCCCTAATCCCATAAGGACAAGCATCTGGAAATTGCAAGCCTGTCTCTTTGAAAGCATCTGCACAGGCTACAACATACATTTTATACAACCATTCATCGACTAAATAGCGCTGCAAACTAGGACTATCTTCCAAATACAGCGAAATATTTGCTCGCTCCCTTTGAATAGTTCCCACCCAACTCCGCGATCTTTTTTGTGGTTGATAGTCCCACTTCAACAAATGATGCACGATTAAACGGAGGCTACTCAACAGGCGATCACGTTCTCGCTTTGACAAATCACGCACCTCTTCAACTAAATTTTCAATATCTAATTCCTCAAAACGTCCTGCCGCGATCATATCCGCCATCTGCTCTGCCCAGAGTCCATAGTCTCGTTCGTACAAAGTTGTCATCTTATTCACCTTCTAACAAATTAATATCTCGGTTTAGCGCTTCGCCAATTA
>JAYTWB010000421.1:0-3067 GCA_043743655.1 Cyanobacteriota bacterium
TCTGTCTCGACTTCAATTGAGGTTGTAAATGGAATCTGTTTACGAACTCTCTGTACTGCCTCGGTGATACCACCTGCGGCGGCGATATGATTGTCTTTGAGCATGACTGCATCATCTAGTCCATAGCGATGATTGATTGCGCCGCCGATGGATGTGGCATATTTTTCGAGCAGCCGCATCCCTGGAATAGTTTTGCGCGTATCGACTAAATGCATCTGAGCCTTAGAGATGGCTGTGTGGGCGATCGCTTCGACATATTTCCCAGTCTCGCTAGCGATACCTGATAGGCGCATGACGATGTTTAGCGCCACACGTTCACCCATCAGCAATGTGGCGAGGCTGCCATTGATCTCCGCAATTAGCTCGCCCGATTTCACAGCTTGACCATCCTGCGCGATCGCCACAAAATTAATATCAGCATCTAGCAATTGAAATACTCTCGCCGCGATCGGCAATCCAGCGATGATCCCGTTTGCTTTAGCGATCCAGACCGCTTTGCCAATCGGTGCATTACCATTTGGGAATAAACCACTGGTACTGCGATCGCCACGTCCGATATCTTCGCGCAACCAATCCGCAAGAATTGGGTCTAAAACTATAAAAGGAGGAAGCATGATATTTAATCGCCGTCAGTTATTGACCCATGCTAGCTCAGCGATCGCAGGTTTTGGATTTGCCATATTACTCGAAAAGCTAAAACCTAAACCATTGCCGATCATTATTTCGGCAACGCGGGCGATCGTCCCCGCCATCCAGACCGATCCGATTAAGCGGGGCGAAAAAGCATTTTATGAGCGATTAGGCGATCAATTAAGCGATCACGTCATGATCGAAATGGTGCGAATACCATCTGGCAAATTTAATCAGGGTTCACCGCTTGATCAAACTGGTCGGAAAGAAAACGAATTAGCGATCGCCGAAGTGAATATCCCCACTTTTTATATGGCAAAGTTTGCGGTGACGCAAGAGCAATGGATCGAAATCATGGGTTCCAATCCTGCGACATTTCGCGAAAATCTCCAAGCGCCTGTGGAAAATATCTCTTGGAACGAGGCGCAAGATTTTTGTCGCAAGTTAGCTGAGCGATCGCAACATGCTTACCGTTTACCCAGTGAGTCAGAATGGGAATATGCCTGTCGCTCAGGAACTAATACCGCTTACCATTTTGGCGATAGTCCTGACCAACTCGCTGACTATGCTTGGTTTGGCGATAAGCGATCGCATCCTGTGGGACAAAAAGTACCAAACTCATGGGGACTCCATGAAATGCATGGCGGCATTTGGGAATGGTGTGAAGATGTTTGGCATGAGCGCTCTAATGGAACTGAATGGATTAGCGGTGATAACTCTAGTCGGCGCGTTCGCAAGGGTGGGTCATGGAGCAACGAAGCTCGCCAATGTCGCTCAGCTAGTCGGGATTGGCATCGGCAAAGCGATCGCTACAACGACATCGGCTTACGAGTTGTCATTTCGGCAATATGAACAGTGACTCACGCTAGCTTAGCTATGCTTATTAGCAATCTTTTCTTCTATCTCTTTTCTAATACTAGGTGTGATTTCGCAGTCGCTATGAACACAATCGAGCAGCAATTGGTTAGCATTCTCTAAAATTTGTGGACTAGAAGAGTCTGAAGAAGCAAGACAATCTATTTTTTGGCTCATCAACTCCACTAATTCATCAGCATTGTGAAGCATATTTGCCGTTAGCAAAAAAATTTCTCGCCAATGGCGATCGCTAATATGGTCTATGAGTTGATGCAAACATTGCTCTGAGGACTGAATATTGCAACCAGCAGATATTTTGCGAGCAATCAAATACTCTGGAAAAGCTAGATAAGAAAACGAAAAAAGCCCCTTCGCCCGTTCAACTAAAAGCCCATGATATTGAGCCTTGATTGCTCGTAATACTGCTTCTGTGGACTCATATATTTCTTCAGGATCGGTGTCAACATCGACTTGGTTGCGGATGTAGTTTACTGTGAAGGTCTCCAGTACTTCTTCTTCAAAAAAATACTGTTCTTTTTCAAAAGTCTCTAAAGCAAGTTCAGATGCATAATTTAACCTTTTAGATAGCCCAAATCCTGAATATATAGTAGTCCGTTGGATTCCCCTTGCTTCATCCCATTTTCCTAATAACAACTCTATTGTTTGTTTATAAAATTCTGTTCGTTTACTACCAAAATCATTGAGACGATAAAACATCGAACAAGCAAGGTTTAAGAACAGTGGTGTAGTCGCTAATCGCCGAATCCGTTTGTTTTCAGGCAATGTCAACTTTCTCACGAACTGCTCGGCATTTTTTAACCCATCTGAGCCATCGGGCTTGCCACATTCGACAAACCATTTATAGCTAAAAGCACTAATTTGAGACTCAGTAAACGGAGCAATCTGGATGTCAGTAAATCCTTTTAGAGCTAATTTCAGAAGAGCGGTGCGACAAGACACCACGAACTTATTTCTATAGTATTTACCAAAAAATCGCCGAATTTCATTTAAAGCAATATTTTCTTCTTCTCGACCAAGTTCATCAATACCATCGATCAGCAGCAATACTCTTCCACCTTGCAAGAGATTCATGATCACGGTGGGGTCAGACAGTCCTGTGGTAAAAAATTCTTGATGGATATATTCTAAAAAATTAATCTGGGGACTATCTCGAAAGACTGCAGCAAAGTCTCTTAAGTTGATAAAAATAGGCACATGACCTAAGGCAAACTTTTCACGATTGCATTGAATGGCGAGATACTTGAGAAATGTGGATTTACCGCAACCAGGTTTGCCCAGCAGACGGATATTGTTACATTTTTCCATAACTTGCATTGCGGAAGTTGGAATACCTGCGATTTTGTCTAGACGAGATTCGTCCATATCTTGAGCAGTCAAACTCTCTAGAGTGTTGTAACCTAACCATTGCTGGTTAGGAAGTTGCTGAAAAATGTTGACATCAACATAGATTTTGTCAATAGAAACAGAATGATTGACATCTAATATTTCTAAGATTCCGCATTGATGTTCAACTTTTTCGCTCCATTTTGATCGCACGATTTTTGCTAGATCATCGAGATTG
>JAYTWB010000422.1:0-1991 GCA_043743655.1 Cyanobacteriota bacterium
GTCGAAACCATCTCAAACCAGCATTTGCCAACCGACTGCCAACCAACTGCCCATCAAACACAAAATCATCCGCCAGCAAACCAGATGTCAGCTTTTGTAAGCCCACATCTGTGAGCGCCACCATGATCACACTTTTTTTCTCAGTCGTCACCGCGATCGCCTCAGCAGCCTCTAACTCCTGCAAACGTTCTTGATAGATAGCCGCCTTGTCTTTGCCCTTACAAGTGCGTCGCAAAAGCTCACTTTTTTTGACCTTTCCTTGTCCTGCCCCCATATCCCACAAATTGAGAAGTAAGCGAATCTCGGTATAAACTTCTGTGTAAACTGTATTCATATCTAGATTATTAACCTGAATTATGTACTAAATTTTGTAAAAACTTCAAATCAAAACTAAACTTAAGCAATCACGCCCACCACCCTTAAGATAATACTTTTTCGTACTATTTTCTGCATTTTTGGCAATCAAATCAAAATACTGCAACCGACATGGATCATTCTCATCTCTCAGACTACATCCAGCCCGCCGAATGGCAACCTCATAGCGCCTGTTGGCTAGCCTTTCCCAGCCATCGCGATCTGTGGTTAGATTCCCTCGACATCGTTCAAACAGAATTTGTGGCTCTTGCCAAAGCGATCGCCACATCAGAAGCGCTAGAGATATTAGTCCTCGAAGAAAGCGCTGAGCTAGCAAGAAAGCTTTTGGGTGATCTGTCTGTGCGCTTCCATCACATTCCTTTCGGTGACATCTGGATGCGCGATATCACACCGATCTATGTCAAAAATACTGATGGAAAACTGGGTGCTTTACATTTTAAATGGAACGGTTGGGGGGACAAATATCTGCTAGAACATGACGATCGCGTAGCCGATTGCATCCTCCAGACTCTAGATATACCTCGCTTTGAGTTTGATTGGGTACTAGAAAGTGGCGCGATCGAAGTAGATGGTGAAGGAACTTGTCTGACTACTAAGCAATGTCTGCTCAATCCTAATCGCAATCCACAGATGGATCAAGCCGCGATCGAGTCTGGGTTGAAATCGGCTTTGGGAGTAGAGAAAGTGCTATGGATAGAAGAGGGTTTGCTCAATGATCATACCGATGGACATATCGATACGATCGCTCGTTTTATTGCACCGCATACGGTCATGTGTATGCAGCCAACGATACAGGATGATCCAAATTATCAAGTTCTTCATGATATTGCCGAGCAGTTAGAAGCGATGACTGACGCTAAGGGTCGTAAATTGAAGGTGATTAAGATTCCATCTCCTAACCTAGTTCTTGATGATCAAGGTGAAATCATGCCTGCCAGTTATCTCAACTTTTATATCTCTAACGATAGCGTGATTATTCCCACCTATGGCTCTGTTAATGATGATCTCGCAGTTGCCGCAATCGCCAAACATTTCCCAAACCGCAGAGCGATCGGGCTGTCAGCAAAAAATATTCTCTTAGGTGGCGGCGCATTCCATTGCATCACCTGTCACCAACCAAAATAGTCAAGGGCGACACAATCATTATGTCATGGATAGAACTAAGCCTCGATACTACTGATGAAGCAGTTGATTGGGTTTGCACTTTACTTGCCAATGCGATCGCGGCGACAGATATGTACATTAATAAATATCAAGGTGTCCCCTCAAAATGGACATTTACGATCTTGATGTACTTGTCAGAAGACATGCATATTCATCAAAGGATAGAGGCGATCGCTGATGCCCTCAAGCCACTACATCGCACAGATATGACAACTGAATTAAGAACTTTTGTGGTTTCCCAAAAACTTGTTGAGATAGAACCAACTGAGACTTCTTCTAGAGATTCTCTAATTAAACGAATCAGCGATCGCTTTGTGATCGTATCGCCAAACTCCAGCTATCAATCAAGCAATCCTCAAGAAATCATCTTACGTCTACCAAATAGTCTTGCCTTTGGCAGCGGTTTGCATCCTGCCACAATTTTGAGTCTGCGGCTCCTAGAGCGCCATGTC
>JAYTWB010000423.1:0-2005 GCA_043743655.1 Cyanobacteriota bacterium
AGCTGCCAAAAATTGACTATAGGCATGAATGAGAACGACTCGATGATGCTCAAATTTGATGTCTGTTGCTACTTCATCAATATGATTTAAGATTTCTGCACCTTGATCTTTCAGTGCTTTTTTGAGATCGATAAAGCCATCTTTGATCTCAACGCGCATTTGGCGAACGTCTTCGCGTAGTTTCAGGATTTGATGTAAACTTGCTGCGGAAATTGCGATGTTGGCGATCGTCCCGACTCCAATTAATGCGGTTGAGGCTTGCAAAACTCCCAAGTTTTGTTGAATTGCGTTAATTCCATCACTCATACCTTTGATACCGTAACGGATACCTTCCACTTGATTGATGACCGTATCAACTCCCATTTGGACATTTTTTACGTCATCTCTAACTGCACCAATATCTTCTCGAATATTAGCAACACCTGTATTAATGACATTCTGGGTATCTTGAATATCAGATATTACGTTCTTAAAGCCTGTATGAGCTTGGTAGGTTTGATAACCTTGCAATGCACCAAATATTAACTGTGCAGGAAAAATCAAAGGATTTGTAGAAAAGGATGGTTTTGCAACTTCTAAAAATCTGCCTGTGACAAGGCATCTAGCGATCGGCAGCAATACTCCTGTTTTGTGCGCGACTTGTACTGCTTTACCAGTGAGCATCAATGCTTGGGTTGCTGTAGAAAAGATGTAATCCATAGTATGCAAATCATAGAAAAAGCTCTTTATAAGCCTTATTTGGTTAAATATTATCAGATTTTATTGTGTAAATGATTTTTTTAGACCTTGTTTCTGGTAAATTCTAGGCAACTAGATTTTTAACTCAAGCATGAATACTCAACTCATCGGTAGCCAAGCGGTCAAACTCCTATCAAAGTTGACTGGTCAAGAACTGACAGTCCATGACATTACGCCGCAAGTAGTGTTGATAGCTGATTTGATCGCGCTGCTGAAAGGGGTGATTCATGCTGATGCAAAAGTTAGTGAGGATGAGATTGCTCAATTTAAGGCGACACTTGGCAAGCTGAATCTAAGCAGTAAAGAAACTGTGGAAGTTGCCAAGCTTTTGCTGTCAGGTGTTCAAAAATATCAACTCCATGCAAAGATTGATGACTTTTTGATTTTGCTAGTGCCGTTGAGTGAAGCTGAGAAATTGCTGCTGTTCGGACTAGGCTACAGAATGGCAATGGCTGACTCTAGCCTAGATACGAGTGAGAGCAGGTATTTACGAGATTTGGGTAAACGATTAGAAATAGAATCGCGTTATCTTGATGTTTTAGAATCTAGTTTTGGCGGCAAGTCCTATAATAATCGAGACTTTCAAGAACTATGTCATCTTGTCGATCCTGCACGTTTTCATGATTTGGGGACTGTGTTTGTAAATGCAGCCGATGATTTGCTCATTGCGTTAAATAGTCTGGTTAAGATTGAAACTAAGAAATCTGAAACCGCAACTATTTCCACACCTTCACGAAGTGACGAGTATCAAAAACTACAGGATTTTCAATTACAGAAGCAATCTTTGCTCAAGCGGATTAATTATTTATCTGAACTTATTGATGGTGGTATTAAAGAGAGTCTCTTACCTGTGACTTTTCGGGATGAGATTCAAGCTATCAAAGATAAACTAGAATCTCAACGTTTTCGAGTGGCGGTGATTGGTGATTTTAGTACAGGTAAGTCTACTTTGCTTAATGCTTTGCTTGGTGAGGCGATTCAGCCAACCAGTGCTTTACCTTGCAGTGGAACAATTTCTATTCTCAAGTATGGTGCGACAAAGCGAGTAATCTGTCGTTATCGTGATAATAGCGAAGAAGAAGTTCCTTTAGAGGAGTACAAAAAGAAAGCTGCAATGTCTAAACAAGCAGCTATAGAAGACAGTACTGGAGAAATTCGCAATAGCAATATAAAGGAAATTATTTTTGAGCATCCAAATCTATCTTTGTGCAAAAATGGGGTAGAAATCATTGATTCCCCTGGATTAAACCATTGTTTTGAAGCAACC
>JAYTWB010000424.1:0-5302 GCA_043743655.1 Cyanobacteriota bacterium
GTTTAATAGCTCATTGGGAAAAAACGGTAGCTAATTGTCATAATCAAATTGCAAAGTTAGAAAGGAGACTCAATAAATGAATACTGCATATAAACAGCCAATTGATCGCCTCAAGCGTCATATGGCAGAGTATCAACCACAGCTAAAAAAAGCGATCGCTGCGATCGCAGTGTTAGAGAGTAGCGATCCTGAATCCGATGAATTTTGTCATGCACTTGCCGATCTCCATGTCTGCACCACGATTCTTGAGCCATATTCTGAAGGGATGCTAGAGGTGATTGAGCAATTTACTGAAGAATCTGAAATTTAATCAATCGGTGTCGCCAAAATCTTTTTGAGGGCGATTAAGCCCTTTTTAAGCTGTCGTGACACGGTGACAGCGCTGATGCCGAGAGTTTCGGCAACTTCACGGTGAGTAAATTCTTTGAGAAATACAAACTCGACGACTTCACGGGTGCGATCTTCTAAGAGATCAAGGGCTTGCTGTAGACGCAGATTATCTTCTTGAGCAAGTTGAAAACTTTGATACTTTTGATCGGTGACAAGATCGCCGATGGAAGTGCTGCTTTCTTCGCTTTGATCAATGGGTGTGTCGAGGCTAATCGGCGATCGGTTTTGACAGGCAAGTTTGATGTCATACCATTCGCTGACATTGATGCCTAGCTCATCAGCAATTTCTTGACTAGATGGCTCACGCCCAGTCTCAGTACGTTTGTTGCGGATGATCTTGCAGCCTTGATTATAGGTCGTCAACCAAGCACGAGGCATCCTTACTGTTGGGCTTTTGTCGCGCAAGTAATGTTGGATTTCGCCTTTGATATACGGTACGGCAAAAGAGCTAAAAGCATTACCTTTGGTCACGTCAAAACGCTCGATCGCATTGATTAATCCAATCGAGCCAACCTGCATCAAGTCCTCAAAGCTTTCTTGGCATTGATTTTTCCAGTGATAAGCTTCGCGACGCACTAAACCAATATTGAGGTTGGCAAGTTGATTACGCAGCTTGATAGACGGGTTAGCGCGATAGGCTTGCAAAATTTCGAGAGTTTCTTGTTTGCGGGTGATTGTAGTTTGCGGATCGGCTTCATCGGATTCGGTCGGCTCGTTACGATTGTCAAGATACTGTCTTTGCAAAAAATTCTCTAGGTGCTGATGAATATGCGATCGCGCAAATTCTGAAAAATTTAAATCTTGCTCAGGGTTAAATTGCATTAAAGCTTTCTTTAAACCCTGTTTACCAACGTCGAGTAATTCGCGATCGCTTGATCTGCGTTCCCCTACCCTACGATTCGATACTCGGCGTTCGTTTCTGTCTGTGCGATCGCTTGACCTCCGTTCCCCAATATTCTTTTGGTTAATTAGAGAGATTGGTAAAGATGCGATGGTTTCACGGATCAACCCCATATGGATTTCAATTAGCTGCTGTTGCAGAACTTCAGAGGAAGTAACTCTATAACCTCTTATAAGTGTGTTTATATTTTCATTTGTTAGATTGTTGTCATCTAATGGCATAAGACAGACATCCTCGATTTATAGCGTTAACAATGGGTTAGCGCCATAACAAAAATCACGATTAGATTAGCATAATGATCGCGACATCTCCCGCAGGGACATATGTTTGATTTACGCGCATTACTGCTAGAGCATTTACGCCGATCGCACTAATTAAGTTGCCAGAGCTATAGTTTTTCACAGGTTGAAAAACTGGGCTTCCCTTTGGGTAAGTTAAATTTCCCCATAGATAAGTTTCTCGTCTTCCTTGTGAGTGTAAGTCCGCTATTGTGATGGCTTTGATAAATTGCGGATACCAGTAAATTTGATTAGTTCCATTTAATTTCGCGATCGCCCCACCAATAAACCGCCAAAAACTCATCATTGCCGAAACTGGATTTCCGGGGACTCCGAAATAAATGACTCTATCCTCCTTGATTTTATTCTCTGGGAAAGTGGCGACAGTTAAAGGTTTGCCTGGTTTAATCGCCACCGATTGCACATGGATATCAGCACCCATTTTTTCTAATAGCTCATCAACATAGTCATAATCACCAACAGAAACACCGCCCGTTGAAATGACAATATCGGCGGTGGCGATCGCCTGTTGCATGACTTTTTCGAGTTCCAATTTATGGTCAGCAACTGCCCCAAATGGGATAGCGATCGCCCCTGCTTGAGTGATCAGGGCTGATAATGCATAAAGATTTGAGTCAATAATTTGTCCTAGTTGCAGTGGTTGAGAGTTATCGAGGCTGACAAGCTCGTTGCCTGTCGAAATAATTGCTATTTTGGGCTGGCGATAAACTTTTATTTGCTGACATCTTGCTGCGGCTAAAGCGCCAATCTCCGTTGCTCCGAGCCGCATTCCTGCATTGACAATAGTTGTTCCCGCTGGGATAAATTCACCTTTGCGGCGCACATATTCGCCCTGAGTCGGTTTGATTTTTAGCTGCAAAAAATTACCGATGCGTTCAGTATCTTCTTGCATAATTACCGTGTCTGCACCGATTGGTAACATGCCTCCCGTAAAAATGCGGATGCATTCACCTTTAGCTAGGAGTTTGGCGATCGCCATTCCTGCGGGAATTTGATCAGGTGCGATCGCTAATCTTAAATCTTGGCTATCTTCTAAATCTGCATAGCGCAAAGCATAGCCATCCATCGCTGAGTTATCCCAATTTGGGAAATCCAGTTCGCTTTTGATATCTTCCGCAAGAATTCGATTTAATGTTTGTGCTAACGGGAGAATTTCGCGATCGATCACAGGGTCAAAAGGCTTGACCAAATTTAAAATTATTCTTTCAACTTCATCGACAGAGAGCATAGTCAGGTTAATACTGGAGAGCCGCCGCTATCTACATATAGAATTTATTTATGCGTATAGATATTGTTACTCTCTTCCCAGACTTTTTTACATCGCCTCTGCAAACCAGTTTGCTCGGCAAAGCGATCGCCAATCAGATCGCTCTTGTCTATTTGACTAATCCCAGAGATTTTACCCTTGACAAACATCATCGTGTTGACGATGAACCCTACGGCGGCGGCGTGGGAATGCTGATGAAGCCTGATCCTATTTTTGCGGCGGTGGAGTCATTACCGAGCTTGCCCAAGCGTGAGGTTATCTATTTGACTCCGCAGGGTGAGCCAATGAAACAAGAACTTTTTAAAGAACTTGCTACTTACGACCAGCTAGTTCTTATTTGTGGTAGCTATGAAGGAATTGATGAACGTGTATGCGATCATTTAGTGACTCGTGAAGTCTCTCTCGGTGATTTTGTGCTGACTTGTGGAGAGATTCCTGCCCTAGCGCTAATTAATGGAGTGGTACGCTTGCGCCCTGGCACTGTTGGGAAAGAAGATTCGCTCAAGTTTGAGAGCTTTGAAGATGGATTGCTCGACTATCCGCAATATACGCGTCCAGCTATATTTCGAGATTGGGAAGTTCCCGAAGTATTGCGATCAGGCAATCATAAATTGATTGCCGAATGGCGGAAGGAACAACAACTTCTACGCACCAAGCAGCGTCGTCCCGATTTGCTATCTTAAAAGTATCTTCATCGAATAACTTGGATTTCTTGGCTTGGTACGGGAAACCCTACCCGATTAGGTAGAGTCCCCCTGATGTGTTAAATGGGAAAAGTAGTTAATCTAATAGGAGATTAAAGATTATTAAAAACTTTAGGAGTTGGAAGCCTTATGGCTAAAGTAGTAGGAATCGACTTAGGTACGACAAACTCAGTTGTCGCTGTCATGGAAGGGGGCAAGCCAACGGTTATTGCTAATGCCGAAGGCTTCCGTACCACACCCTCTGTTGTTGCTTATGCCAAAAATGGCGATCGCCTTGTTGGTCAAATTGCCAAGCGTCAAGCGGTAATGAACACTGACAACACATTTTATTCAGTCAAGCGCTTTATCGGCAGACGATATGACGAAGTTAGCGGCGAATCTAAGCAAGTCGCATACAAAGTCATGAAAGTTGGCGAAAATGTCAAAATTGACGCACCTGCGGTTAGTAAGCAATTTGCACCCGAAGAAATTTCGGCTCAAGTATTGCGTAAGTTAGTTGATGACGCTAGCAAATACCTCGGTGAAACCGTCACTCAAGCCGTTATCACCGTTCCTGCATATTTCAATGACTCGCAACGTCAAGCAACTAAAGATGCTGGCAAAATCGCAGGTGTTGAAGTCTTACGGATCATCAACGAGCCAACTGCTGCTGCCCTTGCCTACGGTCTAGATAGCAAGACCAATGAAACCATCCTTGTATTTGACCTCGGCGGCGGTACATTTGACGTATCGATCCTTGAAGTTGGGGATGGCGTATTTGAAGTAATGTCTACCAGTGGCGACACCCACCTCGGCGGTGACGACTTCGACAAAAAGATCGTTGACTTCCTCGCAAATCAGTTCCAAGCCTCTGAAGGTATCGACCTTCGCAAGGACAAACAAGCTCTGCAACGTTTGACTGAAGCCGCCGAGAAGGCAAAGATTGAACTTTCGAGTGTTACTCAAACCGAAATCAACCTTCCATTTATCACCGCAACTCAGGATGGACCAAAGCATCTGGACACGACTCTGACCCGTGCCAAGTTTGAAGAGCTTTGCTCTGACTTGATCGATCGCTGCCGTATTCCTGTCGAGCAAGCTGTTCGCGATGCCAAAATCGATAAGTCTAAAATCGATGAAGTCGTGCTAGTTGGTGGTTCGACTCGCATTCCTGCGGTACAAGAAGTTGTTAAGAAGATTCTTGGCAAAGACCCTAACCAAAGCGTCAACCCTGATGAAGTTGTGGCGATCGGCGCAGCCGTCCAAGCTGGCGTATTGGCAGGTGAAGTCAAAGACATTCTCTTGCTCGATGTCACACCTCTATCGCTCGGTGTGGAAACTCTCGGTGGCGTAATGACTAAAATCATTCCTCGCAACACCACAGTTCCGACCAAGAAGTCAGAAGTATTCTCGACTGCGGTTGATGGTCAGAGTAATGTAGAGATTCATGTTCTTCAAGGCGAACGTGAAATGTCTAATGACAACAAAAGCTTGGGAACCTTCCGTCTCGATGGCATCCCCCCTGCTCCTCGTGGCGTACCTCAAATTGAAGTTGTCTTTGATATTGATGCCAACGGCTTGTTGTCGGTAACAGCCAAAGATAAGGGAACGGGCAAAATCCAAACCCTCTCCATCTCTGGTGCTTCGACCTTGCCTAAGGATGAAGTCGAGCGCATGGTTAATGAAGCTGAGCGCAACTCTACAGTAGACAAAGAAAAGCGCGATCGCATTGAAGCGAAAAACCAAGCTGACTCTCTGGCGT
>JAYTWB010000425.1:0-1886 GCA_043743655.1 Cyanobacteriota bacterium
GATTGGCTTAAGTGTGCAAGTATCTTTCCAATAGGGACTGTCAGAATCAGCGCGATCTTCAAAAATTGCCTCTTGATCGGTTAGCAAAATGATAATGCGATCGGGATTCTGCTCTCTCTCTTTCAACTTCTGACAAAATCCATCAAGCAAAGGAAATTTTAAAACATGAAAATGAGTTGCGATCGCATCGCCATAAACAATTCCTGTAACCCTAGCAGGAATTGTCCAGTCATCCTTTTTAACGCTCTCTGGCTTGTGTTTTGTATAGCAAGACCCCAATAGCTTTCTTTTGATCTCATTCTCTTTTAAAATGCTATATCCCTTGTTAGACAATAACTTGACATCACTATTACCAGTGGTCACAATCCAAATCAAAGCCATATTGTTAGTCTCCAACGAAGTTATAAAAATTCAGTAATGATTGCGCTAAAACAACTCAGAATTCGATCTAATTCATTCAGATAAATCACATTGCGATCGATTGTGAGAACCTTATCCTCAAGCTTAAGAAACTGCCACAGATCGCCAGTGGTGACACATCCATAAACTTTATTAGAAATATCTCCATGCTTTTGGTTGTAGATAATTGAGCCATACATTTGAGCCACACATTGCCCTAGCCCATTCTCTAAACTTTCTCGCTTTGCCTCCACAAGTGCAATAATTGGCGTACCGATGATCGCCGAAACAGAACCTTTACCAATAATAAAATCACATTCTCCCGACAAACCATCAGCAATATTCACCTCAAGATTTTTACCTGAATAAATTGCAATTTGATTTGGATAATTACCCTCGACTTCCAATAGAGTTGGAGCAATGATAAATTCAGATTTTGCCTTTTCTGTACTAGCAGTAAGTGCAAATCTCCGACCTTTAGCTAATGTTTCTATCAACCATTGGCTCGGATGTATGTCAGCAGCAGATTTAAACAAATCACGTTCAACTAGAGATAATGAGAACTTCTCTATTACTTGCTCAAACTTAAAATCACCATATGCCATAAATTTACCTGCTCCACGTTAATTTATCGTTACCAAAGTCTAATCCATCCATCATCATGCTGTTGCGCTATAAAATCAGGGAAACTTTGTCTGCCATTTGATTCATAACCAAACAAAGTCACAATCTCGATGTACTGACTATTTTTTCTGAAAACCTCTCCACTGACTTTTCTTTGAAGGCGCGGATACATTCGATGATAGCTTCTACTTATCTTTCGCACTCTGTCACCGTCTTGTTCACCTCCCCAAGGAGTGTTTTTTAAACGATTAGTCTGGTGATACCAACGCACCGCCCTACTATCACGACTATTCTCAGCGATTCTTCCCCAAACTTGTACTCTATCTTGATGCCAAACTTCTCGCCAATTTCTAACATATCCAGGCGGGGTAATAGGTTGAGTTGCTAACCAAGCGATCGCTTTTGTCCTTAAAGCATTAAAAAAGCTACGAATATTACAAAGATCGTCACTACCAGTCATTACTCCCAAGTTATAAGAATCTTCGAGCATCTCCCAATGGCAACCAATTTGAGGTTTCCTGTCCTCAAGATATTCACGATAAAATATACTGTGATCGACACGTCGGCTCGATTTACCGATTCCACCGATAAGAATAGAAAAACGAACAACATTGCGAATAAACTCTTCTAGCTCGGTAGAAGTCTCTCCCATGCGAATCAACTCAAGTTTTCCCTCTTGTAGCTTATATTTCGGCATTCTAGGATTGCCCGAAAATTTCAAATCCTCACTATCATAGGAAAACCTAACACCAACCAGTCCAACAATAGGTTCTGATCGATCTCTTCGATTTAATGGATAGGATTCAGTATCTCCCCAGATTTTTGCATTGAGACGCTTTACAGCCTTATCATCTGCAATCAAA
>JAYTWB010000426.1:0-2785 GCA_043743655.1 Cyanobacteriota bacterium
AAATTGGCAGCCCGTTAGCGAGAGCGACTTGAAACTCAGGATTTTGTTGATTGATCGCAGTCGAGCAGACAACTTGAGGTGTGAGCGCTAAATCAATATTGCTAGCATTATGTCCTTGAAAAACTTTTATGCCCAAATCTTGTAGCTTTTGGGTGATGCGATTGCTACTCAGATCAGAGCCAGATACCGTAAAGCCCTGCTTCGCTAATATATAAGCGATCGCCGACATGCCGATACCACCGATGCCCACAAAATGAAACGGTTTACCGCTGAAATCAACTGGATTCAGCATTTATACTTATTACCTACCAAATGACGAGCCTAATAATAACAGATTGAGAAGCACGCACGCTCTTAACCCTCAAAATCAAACCATCAAAGCCTCTAAACCTTCAGGGTTGAGAATGTATAGTACATCACGATCAGGGATGCGTTGGATTAGGTTTTTACGTTCCAGCTTGCCGAGTACACGAGTAACCGTCTCTCTGGCTAGACCACTAAGACTGCTTAGCTCTCGATGGGGCAAGTTGGGGATTTCTAAACCACCGCTAACTTTAGTTCCTTGTCCTTCTGCCAAAAACAACAGCACATCAGCAACGCGAGAAGTGCTATCAGCTTCACGCAGTCGTAGTCGGCGGTTGACCTGACGCAAGCGCTTTGCCATCAATCTCGCTAGATGGATACCTGCGATCGGCTCTGTTTCTAGAAGATGCACAAAGTCGGATGCAGGAAGGCTGCCAATTGTTGTCGGTGTCAGTGTGATTACGTCAGTTGATCGTGGCACTTGATCAAGCGGAGCCATTTCGCCAAACATTTCGCCAAAGCCAAGAATATTAAGGGTGATTTCCTTACCATCAAGATTATAGGTACGAATTTTTGCCCAACCACCTAAAATAAAATAGACTGAGTTGCCCCAATCATTTTCTAATAGAATCACTTGATCAGCTGGATGGCTGCGCGTAACCATATGAGCAGTTGCTCTCACCACAGCGGCATCAGGAAGCCCCTTAAAAAATGGGGCAGACATAATTTTTTGCTGAAGATCAGTTCCATCCCGCATAGTATCTGTTCTCAGCTCTTAGAAATTTTGATGTCAAAGGGTGATGTTGTTTGCTAATAACCACTTTATCGGAATTTGGAACGTTGATCATGACGCGCTTCAATTTTGTGCGCTCCCTGAAAGCTTTTGTTTAAGTAAGGCAACGTTTACGGTGCTGAGATCAATTTGAATCTCCAAACGTTGCGATTCGTCTCGCAAAAGTAAAACTGCATCACCGTTAGGCTGAATTAGGCTGCCAAATTGAGGATCAGTGATTTGAATTTTTTGATAGACGATTTTGGGCAAAGTGATACGGAGTTGATAGTTTTTGCCTGACGAGGGCAATATGTCCAACTGTTGGTTATGAAGATCGAGTTGGATATAGCTGACGCTGATGTTTCTTTCGTTGGGACTATCTGGCTTGTACCAGTACAGAGTGATACCTCGAAGGGTTGGGGTATGAATCGTGAAGATTTCATCAAGTGCTTGTTTGCTCCAGTCAATCGTTGATCGATCGATATTTTCCGCCACGGGACGTTGCTGCCAGATAATCTCCTGACCCGCAAGGGCTACCCACCATTGAGCAATGCGGGTAAGATTTGTTTCAGCATCAGGGTCGGTGCTGCCGAGTGTCCAAGTAATGGTTGATTCCATTATTTTTTAATGCATTTATTTGTCGTTTGCATAGAGAATGAAAGCATATTTAGATACGTTTGTGGAGATATGTGAAAAATGTTTGGAATTGGCTGGCCAGAAGTAATTGTGATTTCGCTTGTGGGTGTGGCAATTTTTGGGGCAAAACGTATCCCCGAAATTGGTCGCAGCGTTGGACAGGCTTTAAAAGGGTTTAAAGATGAAGTTAAGAACGAGTCTGAATCAATAGTTTCTAAGAACATAGTTTCTGAGAACGAAGATTAGTTTTTAGCTTCTGTAGATGAAGTCGCACTTCGCGATACTTCTCTAGCTTGAAAATGACTAAGAATATCAATGTAAGGTAAGCCCTGAGCAATTAGCTGAATAGTGCGATCTTCAGGTAAATCTTCTAAGAGATTTTGGGAAAAAGGCGATCGCTTCGATGATAGAGGTTTTGATAACGTAGGTATTGAGAGATTGATTTTGAGATGCTGTGGCGGAATGTGAATTAATTTGCTTGCCCATTCAATCGCCACAACACCTAAAGGAAAATCTTCACCACGCCAATATTCTTCTAAATGCAGACTGGAGATTTGAGATGGCTCTAGTCGATAGAGATCGATGTGATAAAGCGGCAACCGACCTTCGAGATACTCATCGATCAAGGTGAAAGTGGGACTGGTTAGTGTGGTGCTGATACCGATCGCCCGACCAAATGCTTGCATAAACGCAGTCTTGCCACTACCAAGATTGCCATCAAGCAAAATGATTGTGCCTGCGGTGACAAATTGAGCTAGCTGAGTAGCGATCGCTTGAGTTTTGTCAAGATTATTGGCATAGAGATCGATTTTTACAGTCTCAGACATAATTCGGGTAAACTTTTTATACTGGTAAATTTTTATACTACTCTGCGGACTTCAGCAAAAGCTTTTATGGATACGGATACTCTTCAGTCACTCGCTCATCTTGATCAAAGTGGAAATGCTCAAATGGTGGATGTGACTCATAAGCCTCAAACGGCGAGACGGGCGATCGCTATGTGTGAAATATCCATGAGAACAACAACATTGGATGCAATTCAAGCGGGCAATTTACCGAAAGGGGATGTTTTAG
>JAYTWB010000427.1:0-2322 GCA_043743655.1 Cyanobacteriota bacterium
CACAATTACTAAAAAATCAGTAAAAAAATTTTTAGAGTTTGTGGATCAAATATCCACAACGATGTTCCCCATCTACCATCCAGTGAGTACGCTCCACAGGGCAATCTAGCACCGTGGCAAACATCTCTAGCTCATGTCCACACACACTCGGAAACGACTCGGCAACATGTGCGATCGCGCAATTATATTCCGTAAAAATGAAAGTTTGATGTAGTTTTTCAGTTTGATCTAGTTTTTCAGTTCCCTCCACCGCAAACCACTCCGTCACATAGCCCTCAGCACGGCGAATTTCGGTTAGCTTTTCTAAGCGTTGCTTGAGTGAACCAGTCCCGAGCTGTGATTTATAATGCTGGGATTTGCGCTGCCACTGCTTATGCAATACCTCAGACACTTGCTCTTTACCTAAAGTATCAATCAGCGTATCTAAGAAATTCACCGCGAACTGGTTATAACTATCAGGAAAGCGATCGCGTCCTGATGCGGTCAGAGCATAGATAAACTGTGGTCGCCCCATGCCCACCTGCTCAGCCCGATGATAAATCAACCCCTCGGTCTCTAAATCTTTTAAATGCTTACGAATTGCTTGAGGACTAATATCCAGCTTCTCAGCAAAATCCTGCGCTGTCACCTCACCACGTTTGAGTAAATGCTGCAAAATATCTTGCTTAGTGTCATGACCGATGGGAGTTTTCATAAAAATAAGCTCCTGATCGAAATATAGAACCCAGATTTCTTGTCAAGAGTGTTGCAAAGCAACACTCTTGACAAGAAATCTGGAATCGCAAATTGCTTTAATAATCTAATCAAGAAAATGACTTTGACAACCTATATGTTGTTAATGTAACCTACAATTAATAAACAAGCAATCTTTGAGTAAGTACAGCATTAATCACCACGCATTAATCACCACACTTAACTCCCCAAACATTAGGAGCCTTAACGGACATGACTGCAACGGTTCAAGCACTTGTCAACCAACCGTACAAATATGGATTTGTTACGTCAATTGAGTCGGATACAATTCCTCGCGGTCTCAGCGAAGATGTTGTCCGCATGATTTCGGCAAAAAAAAATGAGCCAGAATACATGCTGGAATTTCGACTCAAAGCGTATCGCCAATGGTTGAAGATGCAAGAGCCAACATGGGCGCATGTCGAATATCCTGCGATCGATTATCAAAATATCGTTTATTATTCAGCGCCCAAGCAGTCCAAGAAAAAGGCAAGTCTCGATGAAGTCGATCCCGAGCTGCTCGATACATTTGAGAAATTAGGTATTTCTCTTAACGAACAAAAACGCTTAGCAAATGTCGCCGTTGATGTCATTTTTGATAGCGTCTCGATCGCCACAACTTTTAAAAAAGATTTAGCAAAAGTTGGGGTCATCTTCTGCTCGATCACCGAAGCAATGCATGAATATCCCGAACTAATCAAAAAATATTTGGGAAGTGTTGTTCCCATTGCCGACAACTACTACTCCGCACTCAACGCTGCCGTATTTACCGATGGCTCCTTCGTTTACATTCCCAAAGGCGTAAAATGCCCGATGGACTTATCCACCTACTTCCGCATCAACAATGGTGACTCTGGACAGTTTGAGCGTACCTTGATCATTGCCGAAGAAGGAGCCTATGTCAGCTATCTCGAAGGCTGCACCGCACCAATGTTTGACACTAATCAGCTTCATGCCGCCGTAGTCGAGCTAGTCGCCTTAGATGATGCCGAAATCAAATATTCCACTGTGCAGAACTGGTTCGCAGGAGATAAGAACGGCAAAGGTGGTATCTACAACTTTGTGACCAAACGCGGCTTGTGTCAGGGCAAAAATTCCAAAATCTCTTGGACTCAAGTCGAAACAGGTTCGGCAATAACTTGGAAATATCCCAGTTGCGTATTAGTTGGCGAAAACTCAGTTGGTGAGTTTTATTCTGTAGCACTAACAAACAACAAGCAACAAGCTGATACTGGTTCCAAAATGGTGCATATTGGCAAAAATACCCGCAGCAAGATTATTTCTAAGGGTATTTCTGCAGGTGGCTCTCAAAATAGCTATCGTGGCTTGGTAAAAATCTCGCCTAAAGCGGAAGGTGCCAGAAATTATTCTCAATGCGACTCGATGCTGATTGGTGATTGCTCACAAGCGAATACTTTCCCTTATATCCAAGTTCAGAACAATACGGCTAGAGTCGAGCATGAAGCCTCCACTTCCAAAATCGGCGAAGAGCAGTTGTTTTATTTTCAACAACGCGGGATCGCTGTTGAAGATGCTGTGTCCATGATCATTAGCGGCTTCTGTAAAGAGGTGTTTAATGCCTTACCAATG
>JAYTWB010000428.1:0-4929 GCA_043743655.1 Cyanobacteriota bacterium
CCAATATTGGCAAGAAATCGCATCGATGGCGCGACCGCACAAGCAATTTGTTCAGCATTGCTCATCGCCAGACGTTTAGGAACAAGCTCACCAACTACTAGAGATAAGTAAGTGATGATCCCCACCACGATCACAAAACTTAGAGTTTCGCTATATGGCTTGATCGCAGAGACAGTATCCAACGAATCTTTAAGGCTTTTTGCCACTGTTGTACCACCCAAAGCACCGCTTAAAATCCCAATTAAAGTAATGCCAATCTGGGTAGTTGACAAAAAATTATTAGGTGAGCTGATCAATCTTAAAGCGGCTCTAGCTTTAGCATTTCCTTCTTTTGCCCATTGCTCTAGCCGCACTTTGCGAGCAGAGATAATGGCTAGCTCAGACATGGAAAAGACACCATTAGCAATAATGAGCAAAATGATGAGTAAAGCTTCAAAGGCGAGGGAAGACATTTTTTTGGGGCAAGACGACTTTATGGGAATCGTTTGAGAAATTAAATTAACTGATGTCTAAATATATATTGCCATACCAAATTTTATGTCAAGTTTCGCAAGCATGAAACCTAAAAATTAAAGGGAATGCTTTGCGTTTTCTCTAATTGCTATCGACTATACATTTGAGTGACTTCAAGGAGCTCATCACTGAGGGCTTGACTAAGCAAATTAGGATCGCTATAACGCCAGCCCCAATTGCCTGTAGCGGTACCGGGTATATTCATTCTGGCGCTATTGTCGAGACCGAGAACATCTTGCAAAGGAACGATCGCCATTACTGACACCGAAGCCATCGCCATACGGATTAGCACCCAGTTAATCGGCTCACCTGCGGCGAAGCCAACTATATATTTATAGAACAATTGCTTTTCTTGTTGGCTTGATCCTTGCCACCAACCAACCGCAGTGTCATTGTCATGAGTTCCTGTATACACAACACTGTTATGCAGGTAGTTGTGAGGTAAATGAAAATTGTGAGAGTCACCTGCAAATCCAAATAGCAATACCTGCATCCCAGGAAATTTAAAATCATCGCGTAACTTTATAACTTCATCGGTAATTACACCGAGGTCTTCTGCCAAAATCGGCAAGTCGCCCATGACTTCATTGAGCTTTGTAAACAGCTCATGCCCCATCGCAAGTTCCCACTCACCGTTGATCGCGGTCTCCTCACCCGCAGGAACTTGCCAAAATGACTCAAAGCCTCGAAAGTGATCGATACGAATGATATCAACATAGCGATCTAAAAATCGGAAGCGATCAATCCACCAGGCAAAGTCAGTTTTTTTGAGATAGTCCCAGTCATATACAGGATTGCCCCATAACTGCCCTGTGGCACTAAAGTAGTCGGGCGGAACTCCTGCCATAAAGGTGACTTCATAGGTCTCAGGATCGAGGGCAAAGTTATTAGGACTTGCCCACACATCAGCACTATTGTGAGACACATAAATTGGGATATCGCCAATGATCTGGATATCTCGCATGTTGGCATATTGTTTTAGCTTCAGCCATTGATCAAAAAAGATAAACTGCACAAATCGCTGAAATTGGATTTGATCGTGCAGTTCTTCGCGCTTTTGTTGCAGTGCTTGGGTTTCACGTCTAGAGATCGCCCTTTCCCAATTATTCCAAACGATGGCAGGATTTTGTTCATGCAGAGCCATGAACAGTACATAGTCTTCCAGCCATTCTCTTTCTTCATAGCAAAACTTTTTAAATTGCTCTTGGATGAGATACAGGTCGTGATGATGTTTTGGCTCCTGATCAACATAGCCTTGTTTAAATCGCGCGTAAGCAGTCTCCAACAGTTTTCGTTTGTAAGGCATCACTGCCGCAAAGTCAACGCGATCTTGATTAAAATCGGGAATGTCCGCCCAGTCTGTCTCTTGCAGCATATATTGCTTAGCTAGCAATTCAGGACTGATCAGATAAGGGTTGCCTGCGATCGCACTAAAACTCATGTAAGGCGAATTTCCATAACCCGTTGGACCAAGTGGCAGCACTTGCCAGAGCTTTTGACCACTACGCGATAAGAACTCAATAAACTGATAAGCAGTCTCGCCTAAGTCGCCAATTCCAAATTTGCTTGGTAAGGAGCTTGGATGCAACAAAATTCCACTAGCACGTTGAAAAGTCATAAATAAAACTTTTAAAAAGCTCTTTAAATATGGATGTATAAATGATACTAACATCCTAATTCTTTAAATCTGGCTTTAAATCTAGTAATCAGCGATCGCACTTTTTACACTTTTTTTAGACTTCTAGAACAGCTACTGGCTCAACTTCAGATATTTGTCCTGCTTCCCAACGACTGAGAATGATCGCATTGGTACTATTACCAATAATGTTAACTACTGTTTTTAAGCCATCGGTAATCCTGTCAATGCCCGCAACTAAAGCGATCGCTTCGAGTGGCAAACCTGATGCCGATAACACAGTTGCCATCGTGATCAATGCAGAACCAGGGACTCCTGGAGTACTAAATGAAACCAGCAAACTGCTAACCGAGATCGCCATTAATAATGAAGGCGTTAAAGGGATTTGATAAATTTGGGTGACAAATAATGCATTAAATCCTTGTAAAATCGCGGCTCCATCCCGCTTGAGAGCAGTACCTAAAGGAATCGCAAAACTAGCTATATCTTCGCGCAAGCCATAATTTTCTTGGATATTTTGCAAAACCACAGGCAAAGCCGCATTCGAGCTAGCTGTTCCAAATGCTAAAGCGATCGCTTCTGAAAGGCTTCGCAGCAGCTTAATAGGATTGGCTTTGAGAATGAGAAGGATAAGTACATCAAATCCAATCATCATCGAAGAAGCGATCATCAAGCCCAAGACATAGAGAAATAATTTGGCAACAAGTTCTAATCCTTGGGTGGCAATTACAGAACTCATCAAGGCAAATACCCCAAAAGGTGCAACGTACAAAATTACAGATAGAGTCTTCTCGCTAATATGGTAAACGCTTTCAATGAACTGGACAAATGGCTTTGCCTGATCTTCAGCAAGTTGAATACCAATCCCTAATAAAACTGCTGCAAAAATGATTTGTAATAGATTGCCAGTACTGAGTGCTTCTAATGGATTTGTCGGAATTAGACTAACTAGCCAAGATATTAAAGAAGGCGGCTCAGTAATGCTCACTGTTTGAGATATTGAAAATCCTTCTACACCGCTACCTGGTTGCAAAAACCAAGCCGTTCCCATACCGATCCCCAGAGCAATTGAACTGGTGACTAAATAACTCAACATTAATTTGATGGTATAGCGCCCAACCTGACCCGCACCCTTAATTCTGGTTAAACCCATGATTAATGAAGAGAAAACAATCGGAACTACGACAAATTGAATTAGTCTTAAAAAAGACTCGCCAACGGGAACTAAAAAATTTTGATTGATTAATTCAATGTTTTCAGGGAAAGTTGTATTTAGTAGAGTGCCAAAAATGACTCCAACTCCAAGCGAAAGTAGGATAAATGTAGATAGACTCATGGTCAGAGATTCTTCTTAAATAATTAAGTTAGGATCGCCGAAAAAGCGACCGTCAGATGCTGGCAATCGTTAGCAATCCTAAGCTAAATTAACTGAGTAAAGTGTAAAAGAAAGTCCAGAGTGAACTGCGATCGCTATATAATCAAGGCTGCTAGGCTGCATTATTTATTATTTCGCCAAGCTGCATCATTAACGTTATCAATGCCGTTTAATATTCAGATATAAAAATAAAGATGCTATGGCGGATCGTTATGTTCGCGTAAAAACTGTCCCAGGAGAAGTTTATTACGGGCTGCTTGAGTTAAATCAATCCGTAAAGTTACTCAGCACAGCGCCTTGGCTGGGAGGGGAGCCAAATGGCGAACTACTTGCTCCAGATACATATCAGCTTTTACATCCTTGTGAGCCAACTAAGATTGTGGCGGTTGGTAAAAACTATTCAGCACATGCAGCCGAAATGGGTGGAGAAGTGCCGAAGGAGCCAATTTTATTTTTAAAACCAACCACAACCTTAATTGCTCCTGAGGCAGAAATCGCGCTGCCGCCTCAGTCTCAACGCGTAGAATATGAGGGTGAGCTTGCTTTAGTCATTGGCAAGAAGTGCTTTAACCTCACTCCAAAAGAGGCTATAGAAGTCATATGGGGCTACACGATCGCCAATGACGTGACCGCAAGAGATTTGCAAAGAAGTGATAGTCAATGGACGAGAGGCAAAGGTTTTGATACATTTTGTCCATTAGGACCATGGATTGTGCGTGAGATCAGTCCTACAGCGATGCTCCAAACATTTATGAATGATGTTAAAAAACCGCTCCAGTCAGCGGCAATCGAGGAGATGGTCTTTTCGGCTGAGTACATAGTCTCTTATATCAGTCAGATTATGACTTTATTACCTGGAGATGTGATTCTCACAGGTACGCCTGAAGGGGTAGGGCAGATGCAAGAAGGCGATCGCGTTTATGTAGAAATCGAAGGTATCGGTAAATTGCAAAACACGGTGATTTTGCGATCGCCTTTACCAATAGAAGAAGTTTCGGAAGAAATTATTTAAAAAATCCCAAAAGGAAGCCTGCGGAGCAAGCTTTCTTTTGGGATTTTTTAAATAAGGAACATATTTATCGAAATCTATGTCGTTAATTTATGGCTAGCCTTATCAAAAACTTCTTACCCAGAACTCCTTACCCAAACCTGCTAACCCTATGCGTTACCACAGCTCAAAGTTTCCCAGAAATCTGCTCGGCTGCTTATTGATAGCGATCGCTTTACCTCCAGCAATTACCCTGTCAGCCTTGCCCGCTAGCGCTCAGATTGTCCCTGTCGAGACTAATCCCAGCAATCCGAATCAAACCGATAAGCCCTCAGACAAAGCCGCTAACCCAACCGACAATAAAAACGCCCGTTTTAGCTGCCAAGTTCGGGATGGACAATACATTGTTGTTTATCA
>JAYTWB010000429.1:0-2145 GCA_043743655.1 Cyanobacteriota bacterium
GGTCCATTTACATTCATTTTGCCAGCGACAAAACTTGTGCCGAAATTGGTTTTAAGTCCCAAGCGCAAAACCACAGGGATTCGATTTCCTGCTCACGGAGTCTCACAGGCTCTGATTGAGGCGTTAGGAAACCCAATTATTTCAACATCAGCAAATCTAACAGAAGACGCTCTCGATGATGAAGACTTTGGAGATCGCCATAAAAATAATCAGCATCGCGATGTCCACAATTTGCCAAAAATGGAGTTGTTCGATTACTTTTCCAAATTAGTTGATGTGATTGTCGATGATGGCTCAGACTATCACTATGCAGTTTCCACGATTCTTGACTTGACCGATGATCTTAATCCTCAGATTTTGCGTCAAGGATTAGGAAAAGTTTCGTTATGATTAAATCGCGATCGCTATTAAGCATTTTGTATGTTGGATAACCATCAAAATTTTGTTATGATCTGACCGTGTCATTCGGGGGCTTTGAATCTCACTAATTTACAAAAGTTAAAAACATGACTCATTTCGCTCTCATAGAATATGAACAAGTGACTGATCCTAAAGTCAAAGAAGTTTACGATCAGATTTTGGCAGAGTTGGGATTTGGGATCATCCCGAATATGTTTAAGTCAATGGCAAGCAACCCTGATATTTTGGAAGCGAACTGGAAAAAGTTCCGATCGACAATTCTTCAAGGAGATGTCCCGCGTACTCTAAAGGAAATGGTGGGGATTGTCATTTCTCAAGCTAACAATAGTATGTATGCGCTAAAAGTGCATTTGCACGGACTATCAGCTTTGGGAATGAGTGAAGAAGTTCTGCAAACTCTAGTTTCTAACTTTGATGCTTGTCCATTACCAGAACGCGAAAAAGCGGTGATCAAATTTGGGTTGCTAGCGGGAACTAACCCCCTAGAACTTAATGAATCACATTACCAGAACCTGTTATCTTTGGGCTTAGACAACGCCGAGATTTTTGAGATCGTGGCGACTGCGGATTTGTTTTCTAGTGTTAATCGCTATACCGATGCGATCGCCCTTGAAATTGATGCCTTATAGCGTTTCTTAGTCTAAATAATGACTTCTTCGCTCGACCCTTTAAATCCAAAATCACTTGATAATCTCAATCGAGAAGAACTTCTATTAACAGCGCGTAGTCTTTTAGCAGAAGCTCAGGCACTTTCTGTGCGAATTTCTGCGGTCAATGAAGTTGCTACAGCGATTAACCACTCTCTCAATCTTGATGAAATATTGCGAGTGGTGGGTAAACAGGCTAAGTGGTTATTAGATTTTGAGCATCTTAGTGTGTACTTAATTAAAGATAATCATGGACAATTTATCAAATTATCGGGCGCACCTATTGAGTTTGATGAATCTGCGATCGCCACAAATAGTAGTCTTCACAAAGCGCTAACAACTGGTCAATCTCTACTACTCAAACAAGCTTCTGCCAATGAGCCTCTTCATCAATACAGTTCCCAAATCATTTTACCCCTTGAAAGTTCTAAAAAGATTTTAGGAGTGATTATTTTTGCTGCTACAAAGCCAGATGTGTATAGTCAAGAAGATTTACGGATTGGTTATTTGTTGTCATTGCAACTGTCATCAGCTATCCGTAATGCTAACTCGTTTGAAGATTTAAATATACTCTATTCTCAAATCGAGCAAGAGAAGCAGAAATCAGAGAAGTTATTGCTAAATATTTTACCTGTTCAAATTGCTGCTGAGCTTAAATATACGGGTAAGGTTCAGACTGTTTATTATGAATCGGCATCGATATTGTTTACTGATTTTGAGAACTTTTCTAAAGTATCAAAATTAATGACTCCTGAAGACTTAGTTGAAGAGCTTGATTATTGTTTTTCTTGCTTTGATCGAATTATCGAAACATATAATTTGGAGAAGTTAAAAACTATTGGAGATAGTTATATGTGTGCTGGAGGAATCCCAATCGCTAATCATAGTCATCCAGTTGATGTGATTCTAGCCGCGATGCAAATTCAAAAGTTTATGGAATTGCGAAAAATAGAAAAAGCTACCCAGAATCAACCTTATTGGGGTACAAGAATTGGTATTCATTCAGGCTCGTTGTTAAGTGGTGTGATTGGCAAAAAAAAGTTTGCTTATGATGTTTGGGGCGATACGGTCAATCTTG